>JABHGH010000117.1 GCA_018672145.1 Flavobacteriaceae bacterium | reverse complement strand
GACAACTAAACCAAATCCAATTTTATTGATCGCGTCACCAATGTTGTAAACAACATTCATGTCAAGACCGATATTTTGGATTCCATTGTACCATAATGACGGATCAGCTTCTGCTGTTCCAATCATATATCCGAGTGGGTAAATTGCCCAACCAACAAGTACAAACCAGAATAGGGTGTTGTGTGCTTTTTCAACTGCACCACCAGCAGACTTAGCCAACTTAGCAGCTTCACCATACTTAATGATATACACAATTGCAAAATATGCTAAACCTGAAAGTAAGCCCCAAAATGCAGCGTTACCCATTCCTGCTTCTCCTACATAACCAGTAACCAGCATTACTAATGATAATACAATTAGATTACGAAGTAGAGTTGTAGTAGCGCCAGCTACTTTAAGAATAAGGTAAAACTCAACGCACATTAATGGCACCGTAAGGATCCAGTCGATATAACGTATTGAAGTAATGTCTCCTGCTGAACCATCATCACCAAGCTCGCTTCGCATATAATAATAGTGAACGGCAGCGATAAATGTAATAAGTCCAGAAACTAGGATTGAATTTCTCCACTTCTTATCAAATTGATTTAATGATAAGAAAAAGAATGCCGACGCACCCATTAAAGCCATTGTGCCAATGAAGAAAGTAAATTCTTCAAGATTCATTGCCCCTGTGTGGCCATCGATTAAAAATAATAAATTAGTCATAATTTTAAAAAAGATTGTTTACACAAATCTAAATAAAATTGAACAATTCAGCTATTTTTAACTAATATTTTTAACTCAACTTATGAACACCTTACAAAAAATTATTCAAAACATCAGTGATTTAAGAATAATATTAACCTTTTCTTGTGTAATTGTTAATTTTTTACCAGTTACGTTGATCATTGATTATCTAGCTATTTTTGGTGTACTGTCACTTGGTATTTTACATGGTGCAAACGACTTGCAACTGCTTAAAAGCATCCAGTTTATGCAAACCAAAGCACAAAGACTTTTGATATATACCACCTTGGTTTTTGTTTTTAGTTTGATTTTGTACCAATTTCCTTTGTTTGCGTTGACTTTCTTTGTTTTATTTAGCTGCTATCATTTTGGCGAACAACAATGGCATAAGCCTTTGCAAAATAAACTCCCATCTGCGTATCTGTTTTATTTCTTTTATGGAGCATTTCTTTTTTCAGTTCTTTTTTGGTCTCATGCACAACAATCTCAGAGTATCATAGCTCAGTTGAGTTCAGTTGAAATACCTACGTTTCTGTTCCGATACTTATTCTTTGGAACATTATTCTTTTTGCTTCTTTTCATTCTAGTTCATTTTTCTTCATTTAAGGCGCTGTTAATTGATGTGTTTTTACAAACGTTTCTGTTGGTTGTCATGTTTTGGACAACCAATTTGGTTGTAAGTTTCTCAATGTATTTTGTCGTTTGGCACAGTTGGCCATCCTTGAATGATCAAGTTAAAACACTTTACCAATCTTCTAATCCGTTGCTTTTGTATTTAAAGGATGCTTGGGTTTTTTGGTTGATTTCGCTCATTGGCCTAGTAGCATTTTATATGTTCAATGACACATTTGGACTCAATCCATTATCTCTCTTTTTTGCTTTCTTGTCCGCAATCACATTTCCACATGTGTTGGTAATTTTTGGATTGAACCAGAAGTCAAAACCCAGTTAGTTTATGTATTTTTATATCTTCAAAAAACGAATCATTCATGTTTGATCGATTTAGCGAAAAATTAGAAGGTGCCTTACAAGTTTTAAAAGGCCATGGGCGGATAACAGAAATCAATGTAGCCGAGACGATGAAAGAAATTCGTCGTGCTTTACTTGATGCCGATGTCAATTTTAAAACGGCAAAAGACTTTGCCAACGCAGTAAAAGAAAAAGCACTGGGACAAAAAGTCTTGACTAGCTTACAACCGGGTCAATTGTTGGTGAAAATCGTTAAAGATGAACTTGCTGCACTCATGGGGGGAAAGGCTCAAGGCTTGGACCTCACTAAAAAACCTGCGGTTGTTCTAATGGCTGGACTTCAAGGCTCGGGAAAGACAACGTTTTCTGCAAAACTTGCTGCTCACTTAAAAAAGACACAATCAAAAAAAATTCTGTTGGTTGCATGTGACGTATATCGACCTGCTGCCCGTGACCAGCTTGAAGTACTTGGGTCTCAAATAGGCGTTGAGGTTTTTAATCAGCCCCAAGAAAGTGATCCACTAGCTATTGCCAAAGCGGCACTTAGCCATGCTAAAGAGCAAGGTCATCAGGTTGTTATTGTAGATACAGCCGGTCGTTTGGCAGTCGATGAAGTTCTTATGGAGGAGATTTCCTCGATTCACAAAGCTGTCACCCCTTCAGAAACTTTGTTTGTCGTTGACTCCATGACTGGACAAGATGCTGTAAATACAGCTAAGATATTTCATGACCGTCTCAATTTCGATGGAGTTATTCTAACCAAACTCGATGGAGATGCACGTGGAGGTGCTGCTCTTTCTATTAAATCTGTTGTTGATAAACCAATCAAGTTTATCGGAACTGGTGAAAAATTAGATGCTCTTGATATTTTTTACCCGGATCGAATGGCGGAGCGTATTTTGGGCATGGGTGATGTCGTTTCACTTGTTGAGCGTGCGCAACAAGCCTTTGACGTTGAGGAGGCAAAGAAAATTCAACAGAAGGTTGCCAAAAAAACATTAGGATTTGATGATTTTCTTTCACAGATTAAACAAGTGCAGAAAATGGGGAGTATGAAAGATTTGGTTGGGATGATACCTGGCGCAAATAAAATTTCACCTGACGACATTGATGAAGACGCTTTCAAAGGGGTAGAAGCTATCATACAATCCATGACTCCCAAAGAAAGAAGTCAACCGAAGCTACTCAATCACAGTCGAAAAAAACGTATTGCTAGTGGCTCGGGAATGAAAATCGAAGATATTAATCGCTTGATTAAACAGTTTGAGCAAATGCAAAAAATGATGAAAATGGTACAGCGCGGAGGTGCTGGCAAGTTCATGCAAATGATGAAGGGGATATGAAGATACTAGATGGAAAAAAGACAGGCAATGATATAAAGTCTGAAATCGCCGATCAGGTTTTACAGTTAAAGAAATCAGGAAAACGACCACCCCACTTAGCAGCTGTTTTGGTTGGTAATGATGGCGCAAGTCTAACTTATGTGGGGAGTAAAGTGCGTTCATGCGAGCGAATCGGTTACGAATCTACATTGATAAAGCTCCCCGAAGAAACAACCGAGCAAACTCTTCTTAATCAAATCCAAGAGTTAAACACAAACCCCGCTATTGATGGCTTTATTGTTCAACTTCCTTTGCCAGCGCATATAGATGAAGAAAAGATTCTTATGGCGGTTGATCCTAAAAAAGATGTCGATGGATTTCATCCCACCAATTTTGGGAAAATGGCCTTAGACATGGAAACTTTTATACCTGCCACGCCTTTTGGAATTATGGAATTAATCCGCCGTTATGACTTAGATATATCTGGGAAACATGCGGTCATCATAGGAAGAAGTCATATTGTTGGTCGCCCAATGAGTATATTGCTCAGTCGTAAGTCCTCGCCTGGAAATGCAACAGTGACACTAACTCATAGCCGCACAAAAAATCTTTCTGAAATCACCAAGCAAGCAGATATCGTTGTTTCTGCTTTAGGTGTACCTAACTTTCTAAAAGCTAATATGGTAAAACAGGGAGCTATTGTTATTGATGTAGGCATCACCAGAGTTCCTGACGAGTCTCATCCAAAGGGATATGTCATCACAGGCGATGTTGATTTCGAAGCCGTAAGACACAAAGCAAGTTATATTACCCCAGTTCCAGGTGGGGTTGGACCCATGACAATCGCAATGCTTTTGCAAAATACTTTCTTGGCGTATTCTCGCTATGCAAACTAATGAAAGAAGCTTTACAAAACGGTCAGATTGTCCCTTTGATGGAGGCGTTTTACACAATCCAAGGTGAGGGATATCACAAGGGGAGTGCTGCTTATTTTGTTCGTATCGGAGGGTGTGACGTAGGATGCCACTGGTGTGACGTCAAAGAAAGTTGGGATGCTGAAAAGCACCCGCCAACTGAAATTTCAAAAATTATTGAACAAGCAAGGCAGCACGCCGACACCATTGTAATTACTGGCGGTGAACCATTGATGTGGAATATGAATCCACTAACTCAGGGCTTGCAAGAGAAAAATATGGCAACCCATATCGAAACGTCTGGTGCATATCCGCTTTCTGGTCAATGGGATTGGATTTGCTTATCTCCAAAAAAGAGAATGTTACCTTTAGATGCCATCTATCCAAAAGCGGATGAACTTAAAGTTATTATCTATAATCAAAACGATTTTGTTTTTGCTGAAGAACAGGCCGCTAAAGTGAGCTCAAAGTGTAAGCTCTATTTGCAACCAGAGTGGAGTAAGCGCGACCAAGTAATCCCTGAAATTGTGGATTATGTGCTAAAAAACCCAAAATGGAAAGCGTCATTACAAACACACAAATACATGAATATTCCATAAGTGTCGAAATGAATAACCTTCATTGACTTGTAGTTTATAATTTTTATTATTTTTAGACTTAAAGACAAAAGCTATGGAGTGGATGATTAATTATTTTGAAAATATTCCCTCTACCCACAGAAGTATAATTCTTATTGGCGGAATCACCTTTTTTTGGATGCTTGAAGGAATTTTGCCACTTTATCACTTTCGATATATAAAATGGAAACACGCCCTTCCTAACTTTTTCTTTACATTTACAACTGTCATTATCAATTTTTCCCTGGCTTTTTTCTTACTCTTCACTGCTGACTGGGTGAGTACACATCAGTTTGGGCTGCTCAATATGATTGAAATTCCATTGTGGTTACATGTTATTTTTGGTGTTTTCTTTCTCGATTTTATAGGTGCATATATCGCACATTGGACTGAACACAAAATTAAACCGTTGTGGATGGTGCATTTGGTACATCATTCAGATCACCATGTAGATACCACAACAGCAAATCGGCATCACCCATTTGAGAGTGTCGTTCGTTTTGCTTTTACACTTTTAGGGGTGTTCATTCTAGGAACACCCATTGGAGTCATCATGCTTTATCAATCATTGTCAGTATTGATGAGTCAGCTCAATCACGCAAATATCCGTCTATCAGAAATGACAGATCGTTACCTAAGCTATTTTATTGTTTCTCCCAATATGCATAAGGTTCATCATCACTATATGCTGCCTTATACGGATTCAAATTATGGAAACATCTTTTCTATTTGGGACAGACTGCTTGGCACTTATATGTACTTAACTCCTGAAAAAATTATTTATGGAGTTGATGTGTTTCCGAATGAGAAAGAAAATGGCTCACTCAAGGCATTGTTGAAACAGCCCTTTCAACCTTACCAAAAACCGACTACGGGTATATAAGATAATTGGTTCTTATTTTTACAAAAGCAGCGATGCCTGGTTTCCAGGTTTCACGAATTTCAATGGCAGTCATTCCCTTTTCGATTTGGTGTTGGAGCGTAGAGGTTCCTGCATGTCGTCTAAATCCGGGGTCTAAGAAAAATGAATCTTTGTTTTGCGCATGATTATATGCGTCGACCAACCATTCCAAATTGATGTTATCCATTTTTGGATGTGATGATAGGTCAACTCCGTAACAAACTTTTCCATTTTCTTTGGGGTTCGATGCTCCTGATACTGATTTTGGAGAATATGTATGCGTAAAGATTTCTGGGTGCAAAAACGAGGCGCCAAACTGTTGAAAAGGTTTGTTGGTTCCACGACCCGCATTAACTGCTGTGCCCTCAAAGAGTCCTAAGCTCGGATAAAGAGCAATAGCTTGTGAATTTGGTAGGTTTGGTGATGGGCGAATGGGAAGTTGATAGGGTGTTTGATGCGTGTAGTTTTCAATAGGAATCACGATGAGATCAACCTGGTTTTTTGTAGAAAGCCATCGTTCTCCGATAAGCATTTTCGCATATTCTCCAATCGTCATTCCATATACCAGTGGAACGGGTACTTTTCCGAGAAAACTTTGATTTTCCTCGCGCATCACGGGGCCATCTATATAATGTGCATTTGGATTTGGTCGGTCAAGGACAACCACAGGGACTTCTGAATCGGCACAGGCTTCAAGGACAAGATGAAGAGTTGAGAGATAGGTAAAAAACCGAACACCCACATCCTGAATGTCAAACACAACAACATCAATATGTTTTAGTTGCTCCTGCGTTGGCTTGCGATTTTTCCCATGGAGAGAAACAATTGGAATCCCCGTTTTGACATCGACTTCATCTTCGATAGTAGCACCGGCATCTTCCTTGCCACGAAACCCGTGCTCTGGAGCAAATACATTAACAATCCGAATCTCATGACGCAGCAAACTATCTACTAAGTGAATGCGTCCTGTTGGCGTCTCAAACTGACTGCTGTGATTGCCAACAACAGCAACATTTTTTGAAGTGAGTAAAGGCACATACTTTTCAATTTGATGAATTCCGGGTTTAACTTGAGCAAAAAGGCTCGTGCTAAACACTGCCAAGACAAAAAAAACGGTATTTTTGAGTAAAGTGATCACAGCTTGAAAATCAGTCTATTTATTGCTCGACGTATAATTGGAACAAAGTCCTATAAAAATAGTGTTTCGGCGCCAATTATTAAAATTGGAATTGTTGCTATCTCAATTGGGCTTGTTGCTATGCATATTGCTATTGGTACAGGCATCGGTTTTCAGAAGAAAATTAAAGATAAAATTAGTTCGTTTGAAGGGCATATTCGCATTTCAACTTATGAGAATAACAACACCAACGCAACACTTGATCCTGTCGCTGTTGGCTTGATTGACTCTTTGTCTTCGATCAATGAAGTTGCTTTTATCAACAAAGTGGGGTATGCTTCTACGGTTTTTAAAACAGACGACAATTTTGCGGGCACATTGATTAAAGGTGTTGACAGTCTTTACCAGTGGAATGCCTTTGCCGAATACCTTGTAGAAGGCGATCTTCCCACTATCGGAACGAGAATTAGCCGTGAAATTTTGCTTTCTAGGGACATCTCTAAAAAGTTAGCCTTAGGTGTCGGTGATCGTGTTTCTGCTTATTTTTTGTATGAGAACAAATTGCCTATACGTCGAACATTCACCATCTCTGGAATCTATAATTCGGGGTTTCCTGATTTTGACAAACGCGTTACTTTTGGAGATTTACGACACATTCAAAAAATACATAAATGGTCTACAAATCAGGTTGGAGCCCTTGAAATTACACTTCATGATTTTGATGAAATGGAGTATCAAGCACAATCGATTTATGATAAAATGCCATCTCCTTATGATGTCCAACACAGTAAAGAGCGTTACCCCGAAATTTTCAATTGGATTGCTCTTTTCGACACCAACATTGCCCTGATTGTCATGATCATGATAGTTGTTGGAGGAATTAATATGATTACAGCTTTGCTCGTTTTGATTTTGGAGCGCACGCAAATGATTGGATTGCTTGCCGTGTTGGGGATGCAGCAATGGTTAACACAAAAAGTGTTTTTATTTAATGCGGCTTATTTGATAGGCATTGGGTTGTTTTGGGGAAATTTTTTAGGATTGGGATTGTTGGCGTTACAAGATTCCATTGGCCTAATAACGCTAGACCCTACTTCTTATTACGTAACCACTGTTCCTGTCACTTTTGACCTTCCCATGATTTTAGCAGTTAATATCGGAACTTTTGTTGTTTGTCTTTTTATGTTGGTTATTCCCTCATTCATTATTTCTAAAGTGACTCCAATTCGTACATTACGCCGCGTGTAATACATTCAAATTTATAGAGTTGCTACTGTGTTTGTAAAAGCGGTATGCTGTACATTTGCAATATGAAATACGCCAATAATATTCTCGAAACCATCGGGAACACCCCGTTAATCAAATTGAATTCGATTACAAAAGAAATTGATGCCACTGTCTTGGCTAAAGTGGAATACTTTAACCCTGGAAATTCTGTTAAAGACCGTATGGCTCTCAAAATGGTCGAGGATGCCGAGGCGGACGGGCGCCTTCAGCCAGGTGGCACAATCGTTGAAGGTACTTCAGGAAACACTGGAATGGGACTAGCTCTTGCTGCAATTGTGAAAGGATACAAGCTGATTTGTGTCTCTAATGACAAGCAGTCTCCAACCAAATTTGATATCCTTCGTGCCGTTGGGGCGGAGGTCGTTGTATGTCCAACCGATGTGCCTGCGGAGGATCCTCGATCGTATTATTCAACATCAAAGCGCATTGCAGAAGAAACCCCCAATGCTTGGTACGTAAACCAATATGATAACCCGTCTAATGCGGTTGCTCACTATGAACAAACAGGCCCTGAAATATGGGAACAAACGGAAGGTAAAATCACTCATTTTGT
>JABHGH010000040.1 GCA_018672145.1 Flavobacteriaceae bacterium | reverse complement strand
CTCGCCAACAATCCTGAAGTACGCAAGGCAGACGCCGAAGCAGCTGCAGAATACGGTTCTGCATACCCTATGGGTGCTCGTCTGATGTCAGGTCACACAAGCGCGCACGAACAGCTACAAGACGAATTGGCTGCTTTTGTGGGTAAAGAAGCCGCATACCTTTTAAATTTTGGTTATCAAGGGATCTTATCGACAATAGATTCGCTCGTTTCCAAAAATGATGTCATTGTATATGACGTAGATGCCCATGCTTGTATTGTAGATGGGGTTCGTTTGCATGTAGGTAAAAGATTTACTTTTCAACATAATAACATTGAAAGCCTTGAGAAAAATTTAGAACGTGCTACTAAAGTTGTAAAAGAAACAGGCGGTGGAATTTTAGTAATTTCAGAAGGTGTTTTTGGCATGCGTGGAGAACAAGGTCGTCTAAAAGAAATTACGGCTTTAAAAGAAAAATATAATTTCCGCTTACTGGTCGATGATGCTCATGGTTTTGGCACTTTAGGTGCCACTGGAGCTGGTGCTGGCGAGGAACAAGGGGTTCAAGACGATATCGATGTCTATTTTGCCACCTTTGCTAAATCTATGGCCAGTACAGGCGCTTTTATTGCTGGGGACAAGGACATTATTGATTACCTCAGGTATAATATGCGCTCTCAAATGTTTGCTAAGTCACTCCAAATGGTTCTTGTGAAAGGGGCATTAAAGCGATTAGATATGCTTCGGTCTATGCCCGAACTAAAGGAAAACTTGTGGAAGAATGTAAACGCTCTTCAAGATGGTCTTCGTGAGCGTGGCTTTGACCTAGGTTCAACACAAAGTTGTGTCACACCCGTGTACCTAAAGGGAAGTGTTCCTGAGGCAATGGTGTTGGTTAAAGACCTTCGTGAAAACTTTGGGATTTTCTGTTCAATAGTTGTCTATCCGGTCATTCCTAAAGGTTTGATCTTACTGAGACTCATTCCAACAGCATCGCATAACATGGAGGATATTGAAGAAACACTCTCTGCATTTTCAATCATTCGGGAACGGCTTAATGACGGACTTTACAAGCGCTTGTCAGTGAAATTGACAGGTCCTGTTGAAGCTTAATTAGTCAATATCAATCTTTACGACTAACTCTCCATCACTATTGATATAGCCTCTAGGCATTGCAGCGGTATTGCAATGTATGACAACATTGCCTTTGTGATCCAACCCAATGACACCACCCGCACCGCCTTGGTTTTTAAGTTTCTTCATCACGGTTTCATAACCCGCTTGATCCAACGTTTTATGACCATACTTTACTTGTGAAGCAATATCATATGTCGCAACATTTCGAATAAAATATTCTCCATGACCTGTTGCGGATAACCCTCCAACTCCATTTTCGGCATAGGTGCCAGCTCCAATAATTGGCACATCACCAACACGGCCAAACTCTTTGTTTGTAATACCTCCAGTAGACGTTCCAGCAGCAATATTTCCTTGCAGGTCTATGGCTACAGCACCAACCGTTCCAAACTTTTCGGCTTTCGCTTTTAATTCATCAAGGTGTTCTTGGTATAATCGTTCAGTATAAAAATAACTTTGAGGCACGGTGTCTAATCCCTGAGAAATAGAAAAACTTTCCGCACCCTTTCCTATCAGAAACACGTGTGGGGAGTATTCCATAACCGCAATGGCTGCGTCAATAGGGTTTTTAATATTGGTCAATCCAGCAACTGGACCAGCTTTTCGATTGCTACCATTCATAATCGAAGCGTCAAGCTCGTGTTTACCCTCGGCAGTAAAAACAGCGCCTTTTCCAGCGTTGAAATACTCAGAGTTTTCAAGAATATTGATAGCAATTTGAACAGCTTCTACACTAGTCCTCCGTTTGCTATATGGGCCTGACTTTTTTCAAGCGATAACTGGATTGCAGCACGAATATTTTCTACTTGGGTTTCGTTCATCATTTCTGTTGTTGTGTTCCCAGCACCGCCATGAACAATAACAGCAGCAGTAGGTTTTTTTATTGTTTTTTTACAAGATATCAATGCAAAACAAATTAGAATTGGGATTAATTTTTTATTCATTTTTTTAAAATTTAGATACAATGTACAATTAATTTATAATTGAATATTAATACTGCACATTTTTTACAATTCATAGCCAAACTTCTTACGAGGGGGGTTGTAAAATTCACCTAAAATTATCGCTAAATAAAAATTCCTTAATTTTGCCAAAATATTAATGGATGAGTAATCGACTCTTACTCGATACAATAGAAGTAAACATCATCCTTAATCGCCTAGCTTGTCAGCTTTGCGAAACTCATAAAGATTTTTCAAATTCTGTTATCATTGGTGTTCAACCTAGAGGCGCAGTCTTGGCAAAAAGGCTTCTTTCTATTCTTGCAAATGAGCATAAATTGACTGAAATATCAAATGGCTTTCTTGACATCACTTTTTTTAGAGATGACTTTCGTCGTACAGAAAAAGTCCTGTCAGCCAGTGAAAATTTGATGGATGTTTCTGTTGAGGGTAAAAAAATAGTTCTTATTGATGATGTTTTGTATACTGGTAGAAGTATACGTGCTGCTTTGACGGCGATTGATTCGTACGGTCGCCCTTCAGAAATTCAATTGCTTACCCTTATCGATCGAAGATTTTCACGTCATCTACCCATTCAGCCCGATTACCTCGGAAGGCAAGTAGATGCTATTGCTGATGAAAAGGTGCTGGTTCACTGGAAAGAGGAGCATGGAGAAGACGCAGTATATATTTTAAACCAGTCTGATGAGTAAACTAAGTGTCTCACATTTATTGGGAATTAAATATCTTACCCCCTCTGATATTGAACTTATTTTTGAAACGGCATCTCATTTTAAAGAAGTGATTAATCGGCCGATTAAAAAGGTTCCTTCTCTCCGTGATGTTACCATTGCAAATCTTTT
>JABHGH010000041.1 GCA_018672145.1 Flavobacteriaceae bacterium | reverse complement strand
TGCCTTCGACAACAAATAGTGGCACCAAGAAATCATCAGGGTGAAGATGGGTTTCTCGGACCATATCGCGCAAGGCAGTATTTTTTCGCAATCTTCTTTTTCTGTTATATGGAAACATTTTTTAGTCTTTTATCCAATCTATGGGGGTTTTTAAAACACGCTCCAGGCGCTCTTCTTCCGATCCTTCAGCAGGGGAAATGTTGTATTTCCATTGCACGACAGGCGGTAAACTCATCAATATACTTTCTATTCGACCTTGGGTTCTCAGCCCAAAAAGAGTGCCTTTGTCATGAATCAAATTAAATTCGACATAGCGTCCTCTTCGAATTTCTTGCCACTGACGGTTTTGGTCATTAAAAGGGGTGTCTTTTCTTCGGGTTACGATTGGGATATAAGCATCTAGGAAGGAATCTCCTACAGCAGTAACAAAATCATACCATTGCGAAACAGTTTTGCCCTCAGTCGCACGGCAGTAATCAAAAAACAACCCACCAACACCTCGAGCTTCGTTACGGTGTGTATTCCAAAAATAGGTGTCGCATTTTTCTTTATAGGTCGCATAAAAAGTGGAATCGTGTGCGTCGCAAACCGATTTGCATGTTCGATGAAAATGCTTGATGTCTTGCTCAAAAACATAATAAGGGGTGAGGTCAATCCCACCACCAAACCACTGATCGACAATATGATTGTCCTCATCGTAAAGTTCAAAATAACGAAAGTTGGCATGTACAGTTGGCACCAACGGGTTTTTGGGGTGAAGCACCAAGCTGATCCCACAGGCAAAAAAGCGGCCATGTTGTACTTTGAGATGTTTTTGCATGGTTTCGGGTAGTGTGCCATAAACTTTTGAGACATTGACGCCTCCTTTTTCAAAAACGCCACCATTTTCGATAACTCGTGTTTGTCCACCCCCACCTCCAGGACGCTCCCAGTTGTCTTTTTGAAAACGCCCCATTCCGTCCACTTCCTCTAATTTGGAGGTGATGCGATCTTGCAGCGAGTCGATGTATGTTGAAAAAGTTTGTTTCATCAATAACGTCTTGGGCGATAGGATTTGACAGCATCAACAAATGCTTTTGCATGATCAACAGGGATGTTTGGCAAAATACCATGTCCGAGGTTGGCGATGTAATTTGTTGTGCCAAACTGCTCAATCATATCTCTTGTACGCTTTTGGATTTCAGGGATGGGAGACAGCAAGCGTGACGGATCAAAATTTCCTTGTAGGGTCATTTTACCTCCAGTTAGATAGCGCGCATTTCGCGCCGTGCACGTCCAGTCGATTCCCAATGCACTGACTTTGGACTGTGCCATTTCTTGAAGAGCATACCAGCAGCCTTTAGCAAACATGATAACAGGCACCTCATCGCCGAGAGCGTCTATGATTTGTTTGCTATAACCCCATGAGAAAGTGGTGTAATCTTCGGGTGAAAGAACGCCGCCCCAAGAATCAAACAATTGAAGGGCGTGAACGCCTGCAGCTCGTTTGGCCTTGAGATAGGCGATAGTTGTATCCGTAATTTTTTGGAGTAGTTGGTGCGCCACGGCGGGTTCGGAAAAGCACAGGGCTTTTGCTTTGTCAAAGGTTTTGGATCCTTGCCCTTGCACCATATAACAAAAGATGGTCCATGGGGACCCTGCAAACCCGATAAGAGGAACCTCGTTGTCGAGTCGCTCGAGAGTGTGTCTAATGCCGTCCATCACATAGTGAAGTCGCTCGTGTACGTCGGGCACTTCCACGCGGTCAACATCTGCTTGCGTACGAACGGGGTTGGGTAGCCAAGGACCAATATCAGGTTTCATTTGCACATCAACACCCATGGCTTGTGGCACCACTAAAATATCGCTAAACAAGATAGCGGCATCTGTTCCGATTTGGTCAATGGGCATCACGGTGATTTCGGCAGCGAGCTCGGGAGTTTGGCAACGTGTAAAGAAGTCATACTTTGCTTTGAGCTTCATAAAGTCGGGCAAATAGCGACCAGCTTGACGCATCATCCAAACGGGAGGACGATCTAAGGTTGCACCTTGCAGTGCTTTGAGAAAAAGATCATTTTTTGGCGTATTCATACACGAAAATGTTTTGCAGCAGCGGCAACTACTAAATGAATTTCTGTTTTTGTGGGGACAGTGATTTTGTCTGTGTGCATACGAACGGCCGATGCGGTTGTATTGCCAATACAAAAACACCAACTCGCTCCAATGCGATTGTTTTGGAGGTAACTCTCCACCCCACTTGGACTAAAAAACAACAACCCTTGTGGCTCGGGGTTTTGCACACGCGCATTCAAAAGAGTCGTGTAGGTTGTTACTTCGGAAAAAGAAATGTCTGCATCTTGCATTCCAAGAGCAAAATCAGGCAATTTTCGACTTCCACAAAGATGTAAAAAATGCTCATCTTTTGCATTTTTTTGTATAAAATCGACCAATTCACGCATGTTTTTGGCCATTTTGGTCACTTTTTGTCCATTTTCTTCCAAAACAGACTTTGTCTTTTCACCCACACAAACAATTGGCTTTCTCGCCCAAGAGGCGACAGGGTTTGCTAGAAAAGACCGCACCGCATTTTGGCTGCTAAACACCCAATAGGTGGGTTGGCTAGGAACGTCAAAAGTTTGAAAATCAATATTGATAGCATCGTAATCAAGCACAGCACATCGGGCAGCCACCAAACGTTCGAGTTGGTCGAAGCGAAGTTTTTTAGTGGAAAGAACGAGTGGCTTATCCATGTGAATTGATCTTTTCGAGCACTTGTTCCCCTCCTTTGCTGCGAAGAATTCTAGCAGCATGGTCACCGATATCTGGGGTATTGGCCAAATAGGATTCTCGAACTTCAATATGCGAACTTCCGTCAGTGGCTGTCACACAGCCGGTAAAGTGAATCGTATTATTTTGTAAGCTGGCAAATGCCCCAATGGGAGCGGAACAACCACCTTGAAGAGCGCGCAAAAAGGCACGTTCGATTTCCACACAACGTAGTGTTGGTTTGTGAGATAGGGATGCGATCATGGATTTGAGCTTGGGATGATCTTCTCGGATAGTAATCATTAGTGCGCCTTGTGCGGGTGCAGGGATCATCCAGTCGAGTGGGGTATAAGTAGCGGGGTCAATATCTAAACGCTGCAATCCAGCTTTGGCAAAAATGGCGCCGTCCCATTGATTTTCGGTGATTTTATTCAGGCGAGTTTGGATGTTTCCACGCAAGGGTACAACCGTATCATTTCGGTGAGCAAAAAGCCATTGTGCTTGACGACGCAAACTGCTTGTCGCGACTGTTCGTTTGTTTTGGTCTGCCCAGTCGATGTTGGGATGAACAAGCACATCATCATAAGCCCCACGTTGGGGAACAAAGCCCAAAACGATGCCTTTAGGCAGTTGAGTTGGTACGTCTTTCATGCTATGCACACAGATATCGACTTCATTATTGAGTAGAGCTTGGTCGAGCTCTTTGGTAAACACCCCCGTAACGCCCATTTCGTAAAGCGGATCAACCAAATTGGTATCCCCTGTGGAATTGATAGGCACCAAAAGACTAGACAGACCGATGTTTTGCAAGGCCTCTTTCACCCAATGCGCCTGCCAAAGTGCAAGTGCACTGGTTCGCGTTCCAATGCGAACGTTATCCATTGGAGGGAATATTAAACACGTCTTGTATGGTTTTTACACTTTCTGCGGTGTTTTCACTTTTCCGCATATGATTGGCCACACGATTGGTAATTTTTTGAATCAAATGTTGGGAAAGCAACGTCGCTTCTTGTCGATTGAGATGCGGATGTTTTTTTTGCTGCTGAACCAACTCTTGCTCTTCAATTTCTTCCATCATGAGCTTGAGGGCTTGTACGGTGGGTGCAAATGAACGTGTTTGCAGCCAGTCACTAAACTCTTGGATGACTTGGCCAATAATTTTTTCAGCCATTGGGATTTCTTTCTGCCGATCGGCAAGGGTGTTGTCGGTAATACGAGATAGTTCATCGATGTGAACACGAGTGACGTTAGGAAGCTCTAAGACGTCATCATCTACGTTTTTTGGGATTGAAAGATCAAGGACGAGCAGCGGTTTTTCTGAGTGTATGAGTGATTTTGACAAGGTTGGTTGCTCTGCGCCCGTGGCTACAATAACGATATCTGCTTTACGAATTTCGACGGGCAAATCGGCGTAGTCTTTGACAATGAGTTTAAACTTTCCTGCCATTTTTTCGGCACGC
>JABHGH010000043.1 GCA_018672145.1 Flavobacteriaceae bacterium | reverse complement strand
TCATAGGAAACCACAGGCGTTCCACATGCTAAGGACTCAATCAGGACCATTGGAAACCCTTCGATTTTACTCGTTAACATCAAAAACACAGCGTTTTTGTAATAAATGAAGGGATTTTCTTTAAATCCTAAAAAATGAATGATATTTGAAAAGTTAGTTTCTTTCGCACAATTTTTAAACTCCACGGCCGACTTACCATCTCCCAATACAACTAGATGAATTCCTTTTGCAGGCAATTCTGACTTTACATAACATTCAATGGCATGATCAAGTTGCTTAACGTTATCATCCATCCGACCAGCAAACAATACAAACGGATAATCAGCATCCAAGCTGCCATTGCACTTTTTTCGTAGCAAATCGAAATCGATCGGATTATAAATGGTTTTAGAATTCGACAAACCTATTGAAAATAGCATCTCATTTATCGAATTTGAAACAGACACACAAGCATAAGCCTTATTATACATTTTGGTAAAAAATTTGAAGGGCTTAGGAATGTATCTATCAATTAAAGATAGATGAAACATATATATGATTTTAGACCAATTGGGGTAAATAATAAACAAAAACAATATTTCGAAAAATGTATTTTTTCGACTTCTTAAATCAAGTATAAAATCATATTTACCTATCCTAAGCTGAAAAAAAAGTAAAAAAAATGCTCTAATTAAATAAAAAAATAAAAAAGGGCTCTTTTTGTTAACTCCTAGGGGTTTTAGTGAGCCACTGTGAGGGTATTCAATTGTATTATAAACAGGGTATAATTCGACATGATAACCTAACTCAAAAAGGACTTTAGAAAGTAATGACGAGACTCTTTCTGTCCCTCCATTTGCTAAAGAGGGCGTTATAATTGCTATTTTTTTGATCATTGTTTATGCAAATAAAGACAATCTAAAGCGATGTCATTGAATTATCTTATATTAGTTTAGGTGAAACTCTCCATCCATATCTTAACATACAATTGCGCAGCACACATTTCAGAATGTTTGGAGTCGATAATAACCCAACAAACAACTTTCCCATTTGAAATTGTGATTGGCGATGATGCATCCTTAGACAAAACGTCAGAAATAATAAAAACTTATGTCGCCAAAAACAAAAATATTCATCTTAAAACTCATGCAAAAAACAAAGGTATTTTAGACAACTTCCAAGACACCTTACAAAGATGCCAAGGTACTTATATTTTTGACCTAGCTGGCGATGATTATTTAAAGTCTTCAAATGCACTTCAAATTTTGGTTGACGAGCTCGACAGCAACCCTACATACTCATTTGTGGATAGTGGGTTTGATTGTTATTACCAAAGAAGCGGAAAGGTTTCCGAGTTTGAAAATAAATTACAACTAGAATTGTCAAAAGAAAAATACATAAACCGTCATAAAGTATACGGAACTAGTTTAATGGGCTGTTGTTATCGAAAATCTGCTATTGAAAAGCATGTCGATTTTGAAGAATATAAAAAACAAAATATTGACTTTGAAGACTATCCAATATTAACGGACTTGATGATGAATACTGAATTTGGACTTATTCCAAAAGTATTGAGTGTATATCGCAAACACAGGGATTCTCACTCTCATAAAGCAGATTCGTATTTAAGGGCAAAATTATATTTTGCAAAAAAATACAACTTCTCTAAACTAGAGCTAACCAAAATTTATCAAGTCCATGAGGAACACATGCTTCACAACGCAAGTTTAATCAGTGACAAAAAAACAGGGCGAAAAAATTATAAACCATTTCGCCAACCCATGTTTCGGAATTTCGTGTATTTCTTATCGAGCCAGAGTCATTTAGCACGAAAAGTCTTTAATCTTTTTCGAAAAATTTGAAACGTTCACTAAAGTAAAATGTCGCCCAAATCAAATACAACAAATAAGTCGCAGCAAAAGCGATTGACGCACCAACAGTCCCATAGATATTGACAAACAGTAAGCTAAACGTCAAATAAACAAGCCCTGAGACAAGCTCGGATACAATAAAAAGACGTGTTAGTCTTTTAGCAATCATGATGAATGACATCGTAAACGAAAGTAATTTTAGGAAAGTCCCGAAAAGTTCCCACTTCAGCAGATAAAATGCTTCTAAGAAACTAGTTGTGTATAACAACGGTATGACTTTATCTCCCAGGGCATAAACCAACAACAAAGCAGGAAGAGCAAAAGCAACTAAAAATTTAGCACCCGATAGCACGACTTGTCTTAACTCCTTCCCTGTTTTTGCCTCTACAAGCTTTGGGAGATAATACAATGAGATGGATGAGATCGCTAGACTACTAATAAACATCGAAAATTTGCTATATCCTTCCCAAAATGATGCGAGTTCAACACCAGCGGTTTGCACAAGAACAACACGAATAACAATCAATACTGATGGAAATACAATTGCTGCAATTGCTGACATTAAGGTGTATGACAACAAAGGTCTAAAGACGAAGAAACAAATGGGTTTGGCAAAAAGAGTAGCAACAAATCGTTTTGCATTTGGAATAAAAAGCATATACGAAATAAACAAGGTGATACTAGGCACAAACACACTGATAATGAGACCTAAAATACCATGGAAATAGATAAGTGGAATCGAAACTCCCAGACTGAGTAACGATGCAATAAAGGAGTTTAAAACGACTGTTTTGTATTCTTTTTGGCCATGAAAAAAAGACTGAAACAAAGTGTACAGCATAAAACACAACAGACCCACAATGACACCGCCAGTCAACCAAAGGCGGGTAAGATGATCACTGTCATCCAATTGTAAAAGATCAAAAATTTGAGCAGAAAAAAGAATGTAAATGAGTAGAGAGATTGTTAGGCCAATCAACATGAGTGACATACAAGCTTGGAGTATAAAAGAAATTCGATTTTTATATTCTCCAGAAATATATTTTACAGCTCCCTCATAGATACCCGCACCACTCATTTGTTGCAAAATCACATACACACTTTTTAGATTCCCAACAAGAAGAAGAGCAGAGGGGCCCAAAAACACAACTGTAATTTTATTAATGATAAGTGAAGAAACAGCTTTAACAAGCTGTGCGATACCGTTGAGTATCGTGTATAGCGATCCGCGAGATAACATTACCTTATCAACTTTTCGATTAGGTGATAGTGAGACACTTTTGTTTTGTAAAAATCATGTGTCAGCGTACTACCTCCAAAACTTTCTTTCCAGTAGCTAAGTGTTTGGTTTAACACATGCCCATTATCTTCGTTTGAATGACCAAAACTAAAGTATTCAAAGTCATTCGATTTTTCAGTAATGATATGCGAAAACAAATACGACAATGCATCTTTAGATTTTCCATAGGGAGTCGCTGAAATATATTGTGCTAAAGAAGTTTTTTTAGTCGTAAACAAAGTCGTTCCTCCCACTATCTTATTGCCTTCGTAGATGTCATATTGCTTAATGTTTTCAGGAAAAGAATCCTTTAAAAACTGTATTTCATCTAAAGAGTGAACCGGCTTACCATCATGACTTATTTGCAAATTGGGAATCAAAACATCATTCCAAAATGGCGCCATATCATTGGTCTCTCGAATATCAAAACCATGCGACTTTGCCAACTTAATTCTTCGCTTTCTGTTTTCGTTGGGTCTATACATTGATGGCTTTAGACATATCGCTGCATCTCTTCGGTAAAGCTCTGACTTAGTCACAAAAAAAGCGTAATTCATTTCGTCAGAGGGAGTCAATTGATACAACGATGGTATTTGCTTTACAATCAGTTCTTTTATTCCTTTTTCATCAAAGTATTTTAGTACGACATAAAAAGCAGATAAAGCGTCTTGTAGTTTGATCAATTGCTTGAGAACCAATCCAGCATAACTTAATCCCTGATGGGAATAGGCGATGTCATCTTTGATGTTTGCAGGCAAAACAGCAATCAGTCGGTCATTTTTATAAATCATCAGAGATGAGTCAACAAACCGTTCTCCGTGATAATTTATGAACTTTCGTGTGAGCATAAAAGTTCCATTCTTGGCATTACACACAAAGTCATCCCAAGCTTGACTAGCGCCTTCTGAGAACTCAACGACTTTATACTCTGCTTCCAACATCTTCTTTATATTAAACTCAAAAGAATCGTTGTTTATTATGATTTTGTAAAAATCATAGTGATTAGCCCAACTGCTTTTCTTTACGTTTACGCTCGTTTTCGTCTAAGAAAATTTTACGTAATCGCTGTGAGTTTGGCGTCACTTCAACATACTCATCTTTTTGGATGTATTCAAGTGCTTCTTCCAAACTAAAGGTTATTGGCGGCGCAATTTTCACCTTATCGTCTGAGCCAGAAGCACGAACGTTCGATAATTTTTTGGTCTTTGTGACATTCACAACCAAATCGTCAGCTCTGGAATTTTCTCCAATCACTTGACCTGTGTAAATTTCTTGACCAGGGTGAACAAAAAACTTTCCGCGATCTTGTAGCTTGTCTAAAGAATATGGAATGGCAGTACCTTTTTCCATAGAAATCAACGAACCGTTAATACGTCCTGGTATTTCTCCTTTATATGCTTCAAAATTGATAAAACGATGGTTCATAATTGCTTCTCCTGCGGTTGCTGTTAGGAGTTGGTTTCTCAACCCAATAATTCCTCTTGACGGAATTTTAAACGAACAAATCATGCGACCACCTTTTGGTCCCATCGCAACAATTTCTCCTTTACGTGTAGTGACCATCTCCACTGCTTTCCCAGAAACTTCTTCTGGCAAGTCAATAGTCAGTTCCTCGATTGGCTCGCACTTTACACCATCAATCTCTTTAATGATGACCTGTGGCTGGCCAATTTGTAATTCGTAACCTTCTCTGCGCATGGTTTCGATCAGTACGGACAAGTGAAGAACACCACGTCCGTAGACGATAAATTTATCTGCGGCATCGGTTTCTTCAAGTCGCATAGCAAGGTTTCGCTCTAGCTCACGTTCCAAACGATCTTTGATGTGGCGTGAGGTTACAAACTTGCCCTCTTTTCCAAAAAACGGAGAGTCATTGATCGTGAAGAGCATACTCATAGTTGGTTCGTCAATAGCGATGGTAGGGAGACCTTCTGGCGTAATGGCATCAGCGATGGTGTCGCCAATTTCAAAATCATCTAGCCCAACAACAGCACACAAGTCACCAGCAACAACCTGATCAACTTTTTTTCTGCCCAGTCCGTCAAAAACCAATAACTCTTTGATTTTTGACTTCACGACAGTCTCATCACGCTTGACTAGAGAAACCGTGTCCGTAGAGTTGAGTACGCCACGATGCAAACGACCAATCGCAATTCGTCCTGTAAACGAAGAATAATCCAAAGAGGTGATCAGCAATTGCGTTGATCCCTCCTCCACTTTTGGAGAAGGAATGTGTTTAATAACTGCGTCTAATAATGGTTCCACAGAATCTGTTTGCTTTTTCCAATCATCGGACATCCAATTGTTCTTTGCTGATCCGTATAAAACAGGGAAATCGAGTTGCCATTCTTCAGCACCTAATTCAAACATCAAGTCAAAAACAGCCTCATAGACCTCTTCTGGCGTACAGTTTTCTTTGTCTACTTTATTCACAACCACAATGGGCTTTAATTTTAAGTCGATTGCTTTTTGAAGCACAAATCGAGTTTGAGGCATTGGGCCTTCAAAGGCATCTACAAGCAGCAAAACGCCATCAGCCATATTAAGGACTCGCTCAACTTCACCTCCAAAGTCGGCGTGACCAGGCGTATCGATAATATTAATTTTGTTGTCTTTATAAGGTACCGATACATTTTTGGATAGGATTGTGATCCCTCTTTCTCTCTCCAAATCGTTGTTATCTAAAATAAGTTCGCCTTTGGATTCGTTGTCACGAAAAAGTTGACAATGATGAAGAATCTTATCTACTAGGGTCGTTTTGCCATGATCGACGTGTGCAATGATGGCGATGTTTCGAATATTTTTCATGAAAAAATTTGCGGCGCAAAGGTACATTTTTATTCCTTAGAAATATCATTTCCATAACAACGTACGAATCTGTATTTTTGCAGCATGAAAAGTTTTATTCAAAAACAATCCCAATCGAGGTCTTTTTTTTTACTCTGTGGTCCATGCGCCATTGAGGGGGAAGACATGGCGCTGCGCATTGCAGATCATATGGTTAAACTCACCGACAAACTTGGCATTCCCTATGTTTTTAAGGGAAGTTTTAAGAAAGCTAACCGAAGTCGTATTGATAGTTTTACAGGAATTGGAAACGAAAAAGCACTTCAAATTCTCCAAAAAGTAGGACAAACATTTGATGTACCTACCGTTACTGACATCCACGAAGTCGAAGATGCTGCATTAGCAGCAAACTACGTTGACGTTTTACAAATCCCTGCCTTTCTCGTTCGTCAGACTGACTTGGTTGTCGCAGCTGCCAAAACAGGGAAATATATCAACCTCAAAAAAGGACAGTTTATGAGTCCTGAAAGCATGGTGCATGCTGTTAAAAAAGTAACCGACTCTTCCAATGACAATGTTTGGATTACAGATCGAGGCACCATGTTTGGCTACCAGGATATGGTGGTTGATTTTCGAGGGATTCCTGTGATGAAACAGTATGCACCTACCATTTTAGACGTCACACATTCTTTACAACAACCCAACCAATCGAGTGGCGTTACAGGTGGTCGTCCTGAATTGATCGAAACTATCGCTCGTGCTGGGGTCGCGACTGGTGTCGATGGCTTATTTATGGAGATCCATTTTGATCCAAAAAACGCTAAAAGTGACGGTGCAAATATGCTTCCACTCGAACTGGCAGAGGGCATATTGACTCGTTTGGCGCGTCTGCATCAAACCGTTTCTTCGCTATAAAAAGTTAGATGTAAAATTTTTACCTTTGCAACGCCCTCTGGAAGGGCAACGTTCATTGAAACACATCGGGGTCGACTGGTATTGACAGCGAGATAGATGTGACGGTAAGCAAGTCGAGCGCTGGACTACAGCTCGTGAATCTCATAGTACCACCATTTTAAATGGCGAGAATAACTACGCTCTTGCAGCCTAATCGACTGAATTATAGTAAGTCCAGGCCTTTGTCCCACTAGGTGGGAAGGTGAGATGTCTTGGTGCGGCCCTTGTTGACGGCAACACAATTCAAGACACCATTAAAGTCAACATAGAAACCTTGGAACTTCGACATGGTTTTAAAATAAAGAAGGTAAGGTGTAGATAGGCAGTTTTCGGTCAGTCTGCTCTCGAAAATTAAACGAAAACTAAACTTGTAGAAAGCAGTTGTATCACTTGTTTGGACGAGGGTTCGATTCCCTCCGACTCCACAGATTATTTTCAGAAATAATAATTTATTCTTGAAAATATTTTTTTTAATCTTTAAGAAGAAAATTTACATGGAAGTATTGATCACTCCATTGATTATCAGAAAGGGTTGTTAAATTTGAGGGGAATGTTCCGTCACCATCTGTGTTTCTTGAAAAAAATGGAGATGATGTCACATTCAAAGGAGTAATTCTACTATCATAATCTGAACTTACTAAATTTGAATCAAAATACCCAAACTTACTTGAACCCTCATAATTTCCGATAATGAGGTATTCATTTCCCGGAAGCAAAACAAAATCATCAATTCTAATATACCTTGAATTTCCAATAACAACCCCAGTTGAAGCAGTTATCACTTTTTCCAAAACCAAAACATCATTTTTATAGATAGCTATTGGAACTGAAAAATTGGATGCATCTGGGCAAGAGCTGAATTCATCATTTACTTCAATGTTATGCCCTTCATCCCAGGCACCTATTGCAGTTATGGTTTGTGTGTCACTGACGCTAAATTTAAATCCAAGCCAAAACCCTTCACAAGATACTCCAGTGTACGTTTTATTGTTATGGTTAATTGCAGCAGTTCCTTGTGGGGTTGTAAGTACATCAATTTGACTTTGCAAATTTGATATTAGCACATCAACCTGGGCTTGTGTGTACATTGTTGGTGTATCAGTCAAATCATTATAACTCCCACTAAAAGAGTTTACATTGCTATCCACATAATTTTTTGTAGCTGCATCTTGAGCGTAAACGGGATCGGCTACATTTTTTAT
>JABHGH010000095.1 GCA_018672145.1 Flavobacteriaceae bacterium | reverse complement strand
CTATATTTAGAACCTCCTATTTGTTGTTCTCCAAACATTAAAGTAGATAGTCCTGCTTGAGCCTTGATATTAATCCGGTCATTAATTTTAAGAATATTTGTGTTTACAAATAAACCCCCATACAATGCATTCCAATTGTATGCTTGAGCTTGATTACCTCCTGTAGCATTGTGTTGCTGTAATTTTATCCCATAAGTGAATGGAGAAGAAAATAATGTATCAAGTTGTATTTTCAAATAGCCAGCTAAGTCAGCTTTTACATTTGGATTTGAGGCATTAGAGGAGTTTTCATAATTATAATTAGAATAACTAAGGCCTCCTTCAATTTCAACGGTTTGTGAATGAAGGTAAGTTGTTAGCAAAACAAAAAACAAAAATTTTTTGCTCATTCTCAAATATAATTAATAACTGTCATTTTACTGCCAGTTAGTGGGTATTTTGTTTAAATTTGACTTGTATAAGCACCAAGAAAAAACCCACCTATACTGGTGGGCTTTAAGAATGTGTAGTGTAGCGGTTACGCTAGCTCCCCCTCAAGGACTCGAACCTTGGACCCTCTGATTAACAGTCAGATGCTCTAACCAACTGAGCTAAGGAGGAATGTGTCGGCAAATATAATTCGTTTTTACTTCTTGTTCAAACCCTTTTGAAAATATGTTTATCCTAAAAATCGGATGAGGTCATTGGCATTTGCATAAACAAACAACCCGAGTAACAAAAAGATGCCTATCATCTGAGCCACTTCCATGACCTTGTCATGCGGCTTACGACCTGTTATGATTTCATAGGTCAGAAACATCACATGGCCGCCATCAAGGGCAGGAATTGGTAACACATTCATAAATGCTAATATAATAGATATCAACGCCGTTGTGTGCCAAAAAGCCTGCCAGTCCCATTCGCCGGGAAACAAACTTCCAATCGTCCCGAAACCGCCGAGCTGTGATGCGCCTTGCTTTGTAAAAACAAACTTAAACTGGGCAACATAATCATAAAGCGTCCAATATCCATAATGTAACCCCTCAATAATACTTTCTTCAAATGAATATGTAAGTTTTGTCAATGAAATATCAGCTTTAGACACGCCAATACCGATCGTGTTATTCTCACGAACATCCACCGTTTGGGTTATTAGCAAACCTTCTCGCTCTATGCCAAGCTCTACACTTTTTTGGGTATTGGCAGCAAATACTTCCAACACATTAGACCATGATGAGATTGTTGTTCCATTAATTGACACAAGCAAGTCTCCCTCTAGCAATCCCGCCAAAGCTGCTGGCGAATCATCAGCAACGAATCCAATTTTTGCAGGACGCAATGGTAGAAACGGTCGTTCTCCCGATTGGAATAGTTGTTGTCCAATATCATTTGGAATAGACAACGTTTCTTCTGTACCATCGGCATGGCGCACAAGAACCGTTTCTGGACTTCGTACCATGAATACTTTAAGCGCATCAAGAACATTTTCCTGAGGTTTACCGTCAATAGAAAGGATGACATCTCCGTCCCGAAAGCCCAACTGCTCAACAACAGGCGTTGTTTCGAGTCCATTGGGAATAGCTTCTTCTTGTACGATTGTTTTTCCCCAAACAAACATGATCATAATATAAATCAAGAATCCAAGTAGCAAATTCACCGTGACTCCTCCGAGCATAATAATCAATCGTTGCCAAGCGGGTTTGGAACGAAACTCCCAAGGTTGTGCAGGCTGTGCCATTTGCTCCTTATCCATGCTTTCGTCAATCATTCCCGAGATTTTGACATAGCCACCAAGGGGCAACCAGCCAATCCCATAAACGGTTTCTCCGATTTTCTTTTTAAAAAGTGCAAATTTGACATCAAAAAACAAAAAGAACTTTTCGACGCGCGTTCCGAACAATCGTGCGGGAATAAAATGTCCCAATTCGTGAAGAACAATCAGTAGAGAAAGTGATAAAATGAGTTGTATACCTTTGATAAAAACAGGATCCATGTATTTTTTTTATTTGAGCCTCCAAATGTAATCTTTTTATGACAACTATTCCATTGTCTATTTGCAAGTGTTTCTTGGGCATATTCAAGCACATTACTTACCTTTGTAACCATTGCTATGTGGACTTTCTTCAGAAGATATAAACGTTTTTTTTTAGTGCTTGGCCTGCTTTCCGCAGTCATCGTGTTTTTGTTTTTTAGAGCACTACAACCCAACCCAGTTTTACCGATATACCAACCCGCTATGGTCGATCCGGTACTCGTCGATGAGTCCATACAATATGTCAAAAAATACCATCGTATCGTTGACTTTTCGCTTACCAATCAAAACAATGAAACCATCACACACAGCGACTATGACGGTCATATTTATGTCGCTGATTTTTTCTTTACCACTTGCCCGAGTATTTGCCCTATCATGACCGACAATATGGTGCATTTACAATCTATGCTCAAAGATTTGCCAGAAGTCAAACTCCTCTCTTTTAGCGTAACGCCAGATATAGACACCCCACAAGTGCTTCAGGCATACGCAGAAAAAAAAGGGGTAGATCAAAATCGATGGAACTTGGTGACAGGAGATAAAAAAGAAATTTACAACTTGGCTCGAAAATCATATCTCGTGGTTCAAGAAGATGGAAGTGGCGATGAGCACGACATGATCCATACAGAAAACTTTGTCTTGGTTGACGCTTCCCGTCGAATACGAGGGTTTTACGACGGTACCCAGCGAGATGCCATGGACCAAATTCTCGCAGACATCCAAATCCTCCGCAAAGAAAAATAAAATTTGTGCGTACCGATAATATGCGTAGTTTTGCTTACTTAAATTTAATCTAAATAAGTGTTGTTATGACCTTAGCCCAACTCAACAAGGGGGAAAAAGCTGTGATTGAGGATCTCAATACAGATGAAGTCCCTCTAAAACTTATTGAGATGGGTTGTCTTCCTGGTAACCATATCGAACTTTTACAACTCGCCCCTTTTAAAGACCCTTTATACCTCAATGTGAACGGGGCACAGGTAGCCATTCGCAGAGAAACCGCTTATCACATTCAAGTTAAAAAAACAAACGCATGAAGAAGCGCATCAATGTTGCGCTGATCGGTAATCCCAATACCGGAAAGTCATCTGTTTTTAACTTGCTCACCGGTTTGCAACAGAAAACAGGAAATTATCCTGGAATTACCGTCGAAAAAAAAGAAGGGGTGTGCCGGCTGTCTAAAGGCCTGTCCGCAAAGGTTTTTGATCTGCCGGGCACATACAGCTTAAATGCCTCATCTCTTGACGAAAATGTGGTTATTGAGCTTCTTCTCAATCGTAAACACGAAGACTATCCAGACGTTGCAGTAATTGTCGCCGATATTGAAAACCTCAAGCGAAATCTGCTGTTATTTACCCAAATTAAAGACTTGGCCATTCCTTCCATTCTAGTCGTCAATATGTCAGACAGAATGCGCAGAAAAGGAATTACACTCGATCTCGCTGGGATGGAAAAAGCCCTAAACACCAAAATTGTGCTGACCAGCACCCTGCGAAAAGAAGGGATTGACCAATTAAAATCTCATATCGCTGATTTTGCTCATTTGGAAACGTCTCCCTGTGTTGATTTTCGCACAACAGACCCCGAATACTTTGCTGCGCTTCAGCAAACCTTTCCCAATCAGTCCATTTATAAATTGTGGTTGGTCATTACCCAAGACGTCAATTTTGCAAACATCAACCGAAACACCATTCAAAAAACCAATGGTGACCACACACGCTCAAACTCCTTTTTAAAGCGACTTCAGCAGAGAGAAACAATCAAACGATACCAGTTTATCAATGAAGTTCTCAAGAAACACCTCCACGTCAATCAAAGTGAAGCTACGGATTTTCAAAGCCGTTTAGACCGTATTTTAACCCATAAGTTTTGGGGATATATTATTTTCTTTATCATTCTCTTCACCATTTTCCAAGCAATTTATGATTGGAGTAGTTATCCAATGGATGCCATTGACAGTGCTTTTGTGTCTATGAGTGAATGGACAAAAACAAACCTTCCTTCGTGGTTTTTACCCAAACTTATTTCCGAGGGGGTTATCCCTGGCCTAGGGGGAGTTGCCATTTTTATTCCACAGATTGCCATCCTTTTTGTTTTTATCTCCATTTTGGAGGAAACAGGCTATATGAGTCGTGTAGTGTTTTTGATGGATAGAGTACTGCGAAAATTTGGTTTAAGTGGAAAAAGTGTTGTTCCCCTCATCTCTGGAACAGCTTGTGCGATTCCTGCCATCATGGCCACGCGAAACATCGAAAGTTGGAAAGAAAGATTGATTACCATATTGGTTACCCCTTTTACAACTTGCTCTGCTCGTCTGCCCGTTTATCTGATTTTGATTGCGTTGGTCATCCCAGACACCCGCTTTTTAGGTGCCAATATGCAAGGACTTGTACTTATGGGGTTATACTTACTCGGCTTTGGAATGGCTTTAGCAGCTGCCTATGTTTTGCAATTCGTGCTGAAGCTACCCTACAAAAGTGCTTTTGTCGTGGAAATGCCAAACTATCGAATCCCTATCCTTCGCAATGTAGGAATCACAGTCTATAACAAAACAAAATCGTTTGTCTTTGAAGCTGGTAAAATCATTCTTGCGATCTCTGTTTTACTGTGGGTGCTTGCATCCAACGGTCCTGGGAGTAGCTTTGGCAACGCAGAAGAAATCGTAAGACAAGACACCACACTACTCAATCAGGCTGAGCTGGAACAAAAAATAAGTGCCTACAAACTTGAACATTCCTACCTAGGACGTGCTGGAAAGTTTATCGAACCCGCGATTGCCCCTCTTGGGTATGATTGGAAAATTGGAATTGCAATTGTGAGTTCCTTTGCCGCAAGAGAGGTGTTTGTTGGCACGCTTGCCACAATATATAATGTGGGTACCGACGAAGAAGACACCATTAAAAACCGAATGGCAGATGAGGTTCATCCCGATGGAAAACCGGTGTTTACCCTTGCTTCTGGAATGTCATTGATGATTTTTTATGCCTTTGCGATGCAGTGTATGAGCACACTCGCCATTGTTCGAAAAGAAACCAATAGTTGGCGATGGCCCACAATCCAACTCGTGGTTATGACAGTCATTGCTTATCTAGCAGCTTTTGCTACTTTTCAACTACTTTAATACCTTTACATCGTGAACACAATACTCACCATAATCGCCGTTGCTTTATCACTACATTTTTTAGTGAGACGTTTCTTTATACCTAAGAAAAAAACAACGTCATGCGGCGAAGATAGTTGTGGCTGCCACTAGCCAAGTGCAACATCCAAGGTCATCATAACGATAAACCCCCCAATAAATCCGAGTGTAGCAATGTCTGTGTATTTGTCCTGTTGGGTTTCTGGAATCACCTCTTCCACAACCACAAAGATCATCGCGCCCGCTGCAAAAGCTAACGCATAAGGCAAAATCGGTGTGAAAAAAGTCACGGCAAAAGCGCCAAACACAGCCGCTACTGGCTCTACAATTGCTGATGACTGACCATACATAAAGCTTTTCCATCGACTCAAACCATGTCTGCGCATGGGCATAGAAACCGCAATCCCCTCTGG
>JABHGH010000044.1 GCA_018672145.1 Flavobacteriaceae bacterium | reverse complement strand
TTTTTTGCAAAATCAATAGTCGTTACTGTATTGGCATAGGTAAAGAAAATATTTTTTGAACGCTTCTCCGATGAAATGCGCGCTTCGAGATGTTCGATTTCCAAGTCCAACATTCTATTGAGACGTTCTTCAGAGACATAACTTTTTTCTTTGCCATAAATGGCATCGCTAAAGTTTTTGTCATAAGCACTCATTGTTTTTGCGATTGTCCCTGAGGCTCCGCCGCAACGAAAAAAATGGCGAGCGACCTCTTGTCCGGCTCCAATTTCAGCAAATGTGCCGTAGATATTGTCGTTTAGATTAATGCGAAGTGCTTTTGCTTCTAATGAAGGTGTGTTTTCAAAGGGCTGATCCCCAAGTAGAGAAACGGGCATAAACTGCTTTTTACAAAGTTAAAGAAAGTGTTTGTGAATCAATATCTTTACCTAAATATTTTTTTTGAAGATTAGGTTTCTCGGTACTGGTACATCTCAAGGCATACCCGTCATAGGTAGCAATCATCCTGTATGCCTAAGTGATGACCCTCGTGATGTGCGTCTTCGCTCTTCTGCTCTGGTCGAGTGGAGAGACTGCGCATTGGTCATTGATTGCGGTCCCGACTTTCGCCAACAAATGCTTCGAACAAAATGCACACATCTCGATGCTGTTTTGTTTACTCACGAACACGCCGATCACACCGCTGGAATCGATGATATCCGGCCTTTTTTCTTTCGACAAGGCGATATTCCAATTTACGCACTTCCAAGAGTGATCGACAGCCTGACTCACCGTTTCGGATATATTTTTAATAACGAAAACAAATACCCAGGCTCACCATCGGTTGACATTCACCCTGTGAGCCCCGATCATCCATTTTTAGTCCAACACAAGCATATTGTTCCGATTTTGGGGCAGCACAACCGTCTCGAAGTCTTGGGATACCGCATCGACAACTTTGCATACCTCACAGATATCAAAACCATAGCAGACAAAGAATGTGAAAAACTTCAAGGTCTTGATGTTTTGGTGCTCAATGCTTTGCGTGAAGAACCACATCACTCGCACCTCAATCTTGAAGAGGCGCTTATCCTTTCTGCCAAAATTGACGCAGCGAAAACCTATTTCACTCACATCAGTCATCATCTCGGTTTTCATGCTGATGTAGAAAAAAAACTCCCTAAAAACGTACATTTGGCCTACGACAACCTTTCAATCTCAATCTAATGCGAACAAAAATTCTTCAATATCTACTTATTTTTATATCACTCATTGCGCTCTACCTTTTCGTGAGTGACCTTAACAAAACAGAGGCCTTTGCTGCTCGTCAGGAACGTATGACGGACCGAATTGACACCCTCAAGGATTCTATTGCGCAACTTGTAGTTGACCAAACCGAAAACGCTTATTTTTCTCTTGATGGAAACCGCGATGCACAGCAATTTCACGCCAAATTCACTCCCAACGACTTGCTGGTTATGATTGAGGACAAGGTGTTGGCGGAAAACGATAACAAAAACGGAAATCCTATGCTTTACGTGCTTGGTAAAGGATGGATTATCAACAAAGTGCATTTGGTTAATCATCAATGGGCGTTGGTCGATTTTACTGATGGTAGCCGTTGGGGTGATGCCCTCCTTCGCTATGATGTTGACGCCAAGGGGAAAATCGAAATTAAACTTCTCGAGTCCGTCTTGTACCCCTAGGGATTTTTTTTATCTCTGAAGAATTTCATGTAGTAATTTTCGTTTTATTATATTCGTGCTTTAATACCATCAAATCATGAATATCCTACTGCGTATCTTCTGCTATGGTATTATTTTCCTTTTTATAGGTTGTATTGAAAAATGAAATCATATACTATAATGTTGATGTAACTATTATACCTGAAAACGCTGCGACAATAGACCCGCAAAGGTTTGGACCTTTGTTTCCAGGAGATTCCATTTCAATTACTATCACGCCTAATAAAGGTTATCAATTTGATCAATGGATGGAAACGGTCTCTTCTTTTGAGCCCAACATTACAATCTTTGGCACAGAAAACCATCATCTCACCGCCTCGCTGGTGGAAACACCTGAATTATCCGATCAAGTTCAGGTGTACAATGGCCCTTGAATCGATCCTAATCCCATTTTTGCAGTTCGTTTGGGAGCTAAAAGCAGTATTGTTATCAATAAACAAGGCGAAATCGTCACTGAATATGAATTCGAAAACGCCTTGGGTAATGATATTGAGATGCTGCCAAACGGAGAGTTCCTTGGAATGTTTAAACCAAACAACAGAAAGGATTTTTCATTTGGAGGGAGTGGAGGTATTTTAAGGCGTGTTACTGCTCACCAACAAACATTGTGGGAGTACGAGATTGCTTCTGAAACGGAGCTAGCTCACCACGATTTGGAATTGTTGCCAAACGGAAATGTATTGACCATTGTATGGGAAGAGATAACTACAGAACAAGCAAAGACCTTAGGTGCTCAAACAGAACACCCTTTATATGCTGAAAAACTAATTGAAATCAATCCCGACAACAATGAGATCGTTTGGCAGTGGCGCAGTGTAGAGCATCTTGTACAAGATGTTGATCAGACTGCAAGTACTTTTGGCTCGATTCGTGAAAACCCTCGTAAAATCAACATCAACTATAATAGTGATATGGATAATGGTGACTGGATGCATGCCAATGGAATTGCCTATGACCATACCCGAGATCTGATTTTTATGACGGTAAATTTCTATGACGAAGTTTGGGTCATTGACCGAAGCACAACCACACAACAAGCCGTAAGCGGAGAAGGTGGGAATTATGGTGTGGGAGGGGATTTGGTCTAT
>JABHGH010000136.1 GCA_018672145.1 Flavobacteriaceae bacterium | reverse complement strand
GGTGGTCCCACCTGGGCTCGAACCAGGGACCAACTGATTATGAGTCAGCTACTCTAACCAACTGAGCTATAGGACCTGAGTTGTAACTCAAACACAAAAATAGTGCTTTATAAACGTATTTTGGCAACTATTTGGCAACTACCTTTTGGCTATACTTTGAAAAAACTTGATTAATCAAAGTTTATAAGACATACTTATCCTGTATTGAGCTTATAACTTTGAGTTAAGCATATATCACATTAAGTAACATTATGCAATATATTTAAGTGTATAATGAAGTTGTAAAACTTCAAAAAGAATATATGTGAGCAACTTTGTAAACCAAGTAAGCATTTATCCCACTCACCCACCAAAGTTAGAGCTTAAAGAAACACACTTCAAGTAAATTAATGTGGATAACTCAACTATCTTTTAACCTTTTGTAAGAATATACTTAGAGCATATGCTTTAAGAGCCTAATAAAGTTTGTGGATTAGTTATTTTCCTTTTCAAGCATTACATTTATTTGGTCTGTTTCAAGTTCAATCCACTATCCTGTTGATGCAATAGCCGCGAGGAACGAATATATTCCATAACCACCTAATCCCACCAATGCAATATATCCAACTGTAAATCCAAATGTTTTTAAAACATTAAACTCTTTAGTTTTTAGTTCATTAATCCCCTCTTTGGGAATCTTTAGTGTTTTTCCATCCCGCGTTGATATATATAGATTTTGTTCATCTTTTATGAACAGCCTTCCATTATATTTAGTGCCATCTACCATTACAACCCTAATTTTTTGATATTTATAAGGTTTACCACTATCGTAATCGATAGATTTATAGGAATAGGAAGAGCAGCTTTGAAATAAAAGAGAGAAGGAAATTAAAGAAAGCACCAATAGTTTCTTCATCGTATTGTTTTTAGTGGTGCTAATCTAAGTAAATTAACCCTCCGCACCTCTTCTTCTTTTAGATCAGCTAATTTTAATCGTCCTAAATCGGTTGGTGATTCTTTTAAACTCGTTCGTCCTACCACTACTTATCAAGGGTGGTTTTTGGCGCCCCTTTTTGGGTCAAAGGAAATAAAAAAACTTGCCCAGATTACTTTTGAAAGCTGGTAAACGTAAGGTGATAAAGTAACTATGGCTAAACATATTGCGCCAAAAATTGTGAGTGGCTTCTTGCCATACCCAAGCAAAAATAATATAACGAAGACTGCAACCCCAATCGCCACGCCTATAGCATATGAAACGTACATGGATCCGTAAAAAAACGAAGGTTCAAGCTGAAAAGAAACTCTACAGTTGGGACAGTTTTGGTGTAATGATGAAATAGATTTAAAGCTATAAGGTGGGTTTGAAAACATCTTTCCTTGGCGACACTTTGGACACTGAAGAAAAACCAAGCTTTTAAAAAAATTCATTTATTTAATGCGCTCGACGATCTCTACAACAATAGCAATCCCGACACATAATGCAATACTCGCTAAAAATACTCCTCCTACTCCCATGCGACAAAGATATCATTTTTGCTGTTTCTAATCCAACAAAAAGGTTTGGGTTTTTATGTATTTTTACCAAATCTAAACACCGGTAAACATGTCAATAAGCAAGAACCAAAACATCGTTTTTTACATCGCGCTAACCCTCGCTGTTTTTCAGTTTGTACAATATCTCCTTAATGGGTCTGTTGTTTTGGTGCTCCTTTCAGGACTTGTTCCTTTTTGGTTATGGTCAACCCGAAAAAAAATATCTGTGGGCGAAGATGTTGCAGGCTTCGAACAAGTGCTTTCTTATGCCATAATCGTTTATGCGGCTTTAGCAGGGCTTATCGCTTTGATGGTGTTTGTTTTTTGGTTGACGTATGCCAATCTCGACCCCGCCATTTTAGAGAATGCTCTTGCTGAAAACCCAGCCATTAACGACCTCAGCGACGATGAGCTTGTTGCACTTGACGAGGTCATGGAAAACCTTCCGTCTTTATTGCCAATCTTATGGGTCTATTTAGGCCTGCAATCTTTTGCCTATCTCTATTATGGAATTGGTGTGGTGCGTACAAGCAGCCCGAACTAGTTTGCTTCTGTAAAGGGAGTTTTCGGATCAAATAATTCTCTGATCAGTTTCTCCAAGGATTCCTCAAAAGCAAGAAGATCACTTTTAAGAAGTTCTGTTCGTTTGTTTCTCCCTGGACCTAGGCCAAGCAATAGTGTGCCGCTGCCCATGTTTTTTATCGAAATAATTCCTGCTTGAAAAGGCTTGTCTATTGAATCTTTGGCAGACCATAACATACTATAAAACAAAACCTGAAAGGCCTTGCTGTATTTAGCGTCAGCCATACAATCTGCAATCTCATTGGGAGTAACTTCTGAGCGTTCTGTTTTCCCTGTTTTATAATCCAAAATACGTAGAACCCCGTCCTTACGATCCACTCTATCAATGATGCCATGAAAAGTAATCGGGTGTTCAATACCGCTGTATGACCGAGTGATTTTCCGATATTCTTCGACTCCTAAAAGTTCAATTATTGATCCAGAAGAAATGTCGTTGATGTCTGCTTGCAATACGCGCTTCATGTTGTGCTCAGCGGCAGCAAAAAGCAATAGGTTTTTTCCGCTTGTGTGACTCTCCTTTCCAAGCTGAGCAACAAAGTGTTTGCGTAAAGTTTCTGGGAGTTTTTTTTGCATGGTCTCCAAGTTTTCAGTGGAAAGAAATGAGCCAACAAAAGGCTTATAAAGCTCTTCCAGACTATCGTGGATTACGGTTCCTAGCGTGTGGTAAGCAATCGACTCTTGGATCTCTTCGTTTTCCGAGATTTTGAGCAAATTATTATTATAAAAGCGTATTGGATCAGTGATATAGTTGGTCAATGATGTTGCCGATAAGCCCTTTTCGGCTATCCCATGGAGTCTAGCTATTGCTGCCGTGCTTTTGGGGAGAGTAAGCGGTCCTCTTATGGGAATTTTCACGTTTAGCTTTTGGGTATAAAACCTCAATTGGTGTGATGCAGGGCGTGCATACGACCACTGGCGCACAAACCGACTTACTTCTCCGCCGCCAAGTGAATCACCATGAGCAGAGTACAAGATAAAAATCCTTTTAGCACGGTACATCAATCGAAAAAAGTGATAAGAGAAAATAGCGTCTTTTTCGTCCCGCGTGGGAAGGCCGAAATGTTTTTTAATGTCAAAGGGGATCCATGAGTCGTCAACCGTTTTTGCGGGAAGAATGCCTTCATTTGCTTGTGTCAATATGACCGTGTCAAAATCTAATAATCTCGTTTCTAACATCCCCATGACTTGCAACCCTTCCAAAGGCTCACCTATATAGCTGAGTTTTTGTGACCCAATTTGTGCATTATAAACTGCTCTTAATGTGGGGAGCTGATCAATAAAAGCATGGGTGTTGAGTTGTAATTCAAGCTGTTGAAATAGGACAACAAATTGATGTAAGGATTCAACTTGACGATAATCCTTTTCGCTCGCCGCTGACAACAGCATTTTTAATGCTTTACATATATTGCCTGCCGCTTGCTTAGGACTCGTCCAATGGGAAAACAGGAAGGCGAATGCCTGTATGGCTTCGCTCATTTCACACAGCTTATCTCCAGTGATAAAGCGGTAATTGCCATCGATTAGTGACTGTATAGCGTGCGCTGGATCTGAAAGTTGATGTTGTTTGCAATAATGCCGAACGTCTTGGTGTCCTAAAACCTGTTCAATGTGTTTGTAATAAAATCCTTTTTTAGTGACATTTATGTGCATGTCGAACAGCGCTTCAATCAATACCGAACCGGGTTGGCTTTTTAGGGGCTGCCCCATGGTAATGTTAAGCTTGTCGATTTGCGGCGGTAATGCATGGAGCGTTGGGTTGAGAAGTTTTTCGTCTGGTAAAACAACCGCAACGCGTTCCCAATTGGGGTCTTCCTTAGCGAGATCTGAAAGAATCGTGCCAACTTGTTTTGCTTGAGCGATGCGACCTGATGTTTCAATCACTTCAATCTGTTTGTGTTGACTAAAAGAGTCGTGAACCCCTAAAAACGGTTTGTTTGTATAGTAAGGCCATTGATTTTTATAAGACAACATATAGTGGGTTGATAATTCTCTTGGGTTGCCTAAAAACTTTTTGTCCACATCCCAATAGATTTCGCCTCTGTTTTGAGCAAGTATAGACTGGAATAAGCTTGATTCACTATCTGTTAATGCATTGAATCCGCATATGATAAACGTTTTTGTTGGGTGAGTATCCAGAAAGACTTCTAGGTTTCGAACAGCTTCTCTATATAGCATCCCTGCTGTTCCACTTCCCTTTGCCCTAAGACTTTCCGAAAAGAGACGATGAATTTTAGGAAGCTCTTTCCAAAAGTGAAGATAACGCTTGACCAAATCGTTGTCGTCTGAGCCCCAAGCTTTGACTTCTTGCAGTCCCGCAAGTAATGCAAACACCTCTTTTTTGTCGAGAAGGTTTCTGTCAATCGAGTCCAAATCGCTCAACAAGGTTTCCCCCCAGCCCAAAAAGGTGATAAAATCGTCACGTTGCTTTTCGTCTACTACCTGACAATAACTGTCATATAAAGTAAACATTAATTCCATTTTTGGTGGTGATTCCAAACCTGAAAGGTCTCGAACAAAACTGTCAATGTCAAAAATCTCTGGTGCAATCGTCGGCTGTGACAGTTGAGATGAAATCGCTTGGGATAGATATAGCGTTGAGCGCTTATTGGGGACAATAAAACAAAGACCCCCCCAGTTGTGTTTTGCCACTGAGGCAGCTACTTCGTTTAAAAAGGTCTTGTTCATCAAACAATAAAAATAAAAAAACGCGGTGAGTACACCGCGTTTTATATCTCGTTTTATTTTGCTTAGCCCTTATTCAACCGAAAAGTCAACGCGTCTGTTTTGAGAGCGTCCTTCTGCTGTACTGTTGTCTCCTTTCGGCTGTGAAGATCCATAACCAACAATGCTTAATCGATCAGGGTCAATTCCGGCACGTACCAAATAATCTAATATTTGGCTTGCTCTCAACTCTGAAAGTGGAACATTAATTTGATCATTCCCTGTTGCATCAGCGTGACCTTCAATAATAATCTTAGCCGTGCTATTTGATTCGATGATACGGAATGCCTCTGCAAGCTGTGCCTCAAAAGCTGGGTCGATATCAAATGAATCGGAAATAAATTTAACTGACAACTCTTCTAAGGCTTCCAAAGGATACTCTGGGCAACCTGCATTGCTAGAAGTTCCCGCAACATCTGGGCAGTTATCGTCTTTATCTAACACTCCGTCTCCGTCACGATCAGACCATGGACAACCATTGTTTTCCACAGGTCCAAATTCTTCTGGGCAGTCGTCTTTTTCATCAATAACACCATCATCGTCCGCATCTGGACAACCTTCTAATTCTGGCTTCCCTACAACTTCTGGACACTTGTCATACTTGTCAGCAACAGTGTCTCCGTCGGAGTCAGGACATCCTGCAAGAGCTGCTAATCCTGGTGTGTCTGGACAGTCATCTTGGCTGTCTCGCACGCCATCACCATCGCTGTCCGGGCATCCATTAAGCTCTGGAAGTCCTGGTGTGTTTATACAAGCATCTACATCGTCTTTTACGCCATCACGATCTGAATCACCATTTCCAAATGAATAACTAAATCCAAAAATAAACTGGTTCACATAGTCTCCACTATCTTCTGATTTGCCAATTAATTTGCTTACATCTCTTGAGAAAATTTTTCGATTCGCTTTTAGTGTCAGTCCAAAGCTTTTGTCAAACATAAATTTCAAGCCAAGCCCAAAGTTAGCTGTCGTGTGATCATAATCATTAATGTTGGTATAACCCGCCCCTAGTGACAAGGTTGGATCGAGTCTTCCTGTGTTCAAAAATGCTGTGGAAGAAAAGGTGAGCCCGCCATCAAAACTATAATACAGGTCTGGATTTTCAGAAGGAGTTGTTGTAATTCTTTCAACCTGATTTAAAGACCCTGCTATGTTAAAAGAAATGCCTTTCCCTAGGTATCTGGATATCTCCAAATAAGATAGATACTTTGAGTAGTTAATTTTATCGTCAAATTGAATTCCGTCATTCCCTGTTTGGTACTGAATAGACTGTCTTTCGTAAAATTCAACGGCGTTTGCACCAAGCGTAATTTGCCAAGGGTTGGTAACAGATTGTGCGCTTAATAGTGATGCATTTAATGCAAGTAGAATAGTAAATAATGATAGGCGTTTCATTCTTCCATGTTTAGTTTTCGATGCAAAACTACTAAATATGTTTTAATGTGAGCCGTTTATCTAAATATATGAGCGTTTTTTGGCATACCACATAGCCTGTTTTTTCAAAAAAAGAAGAATACTCCAACAATTGATATTCGTGTTCAGGGCGATATTTTCCTGTTTTATAATCTAGAATTGCTACTTTTTTATTTGGCAGAACAACAAAACAATCGGGGCGCAAAGGGGGGCCGTTTGGTCGTAGAAGGCTTCTTTCGTTGTACTGCTGGTGATTTGATGTAAAAAAGTGATTCAGCTCTTTGTGTGTCACTATTTTTGAGATAAGCGTTTGTAGGTTGTCGGTTTGATCTGCGCTTATTTTACCTTGATTATAAGCGTGCTGAACCGCTTGCTCTATGTCTGTTTTGACGTAAATACGGGACATAATTTCATGGAACACATGCCCAAAATTAATGGCGCTATTTTGCTCTTTGTTTGCAAATTGATTGTTGTGACGAAACACAACCTCAAGGTTGGGGTTTGTGACCCATTGACCCTCTTTAACAGTCTTTGTTTTCGAAGGTTTTGACTTGATAACTAGTGGCTCTCCAACGGTATACTGGTTCTCTTTCCGCTGAACCACCGACTCATTTGAGACGTAATTCACAAACAAGTCCGCATAAGATTGTGACGCTTTTTTCGGTTGATAGCTCAATATGTGAAGCTCTTTTTCTGGTCGTGTCATTGCAACATAGAGCGTGTTAAGGGCGTCCAAAGCTGCCTTATCTTTTGCTGTCTCATAAGTCGTCTGGTTTTCATCACTCGTTTCTGAAAAACCCTTGTTCAGACTTACCAGTAAAGAAGAAAAGCCAGCATATTTATCATCATCAACACTCAGCCAATGTTTGGCAGATTTTATGTCGTATAGTTTTGACTCCGCAAAAGGGAAAATAACAACGGGAAACTCCAGTCCTTTCGCTTTGTGAATCGTCATCACCTGAACGGCTTCAATCATTTCGGGCAGCCTTATCGAAAGCCTGCTTTTCGCCTCGTCCCAGTAGGACAAAAAATTCTTGTCGCTTATTACTTTGTTAATGCTCTGCTCAACAATCTCCTCCAAAAAACCCAGTAAATAGGGCGAAAAACTCGCTGCCATTTTAAAACAATCAATTGCATATTCTGTGGCTTCATACAAGTCTTTTTGCAAAAAAGAATTGAAAGAAAAAGCATATCCCTGTTTGTTGATTTCATCAATAAGCTTGCCAACAGAATTCTTAACCCCAGATTTATACCAAGAGTATGGGTCTTTATCAGAAGGCCTGAAGTAGTCTAAAACCGTTTTACGCGCTACCTCGTCAGCGTGGTTCACTCGAAGCCGAATCAAACTAACCAATAAGTTGATTTGTTTGTTTTGTGCCAAAAGAAGTGTTTCAGCTGAGACTACTGGTAACTCCTTTTGGGTTAAAAATTCAGTTGCCAAAACCCCTTGTTTTTTCGTGCGAACTAGCACACAAATGTCACTGTGGGTGTATCCTCGATCGAAACATTCTAACACCCGTGTATACGTTGATTCCAAATACGATTGTTTGCGGTCGTCAACACTGTCGCCCTCCACAAAAGAAAATGTAACCCAACCACCTTTTTTATTGCTTGTTTTTTGGTTGGTTCCTTCAATAAATAAATTTTGATAATTTGGGTCTTTAACTTGTGTTGCTACTTCTTTAAAAAATGAATTGTTTGTAATTACAATATTGTCATGACTTCTAAAATTTATGGGGAGTTTTGTGACTTTTGGTTTTGTTGCAAAGGGTGAGTCCCCTTTTGATAAACGTATAAATTGCTCTGGATATCCTCCGCGCCAACGATAAATAGATTGTTTTGCGTCACCAACCAACAAGACGCTACTTTCTGTGTTTGAGAGAGCATTCTCTGCAAGTGGAATTAGGTTTGTCCACTGCAATATGGATGTGTCCTGAAACTCGTCGATATAAATGTTTTTGTATTTCACCCCCAAGCGTTCATAGATAAAAGGTGCTGGTGCATCCTTAATTGTTTGTGAGATCAACGCATTAAACCCACTTAATAATCGTTTGTCTTGTTTGTCTTGAAGCAACTGTGTGGTTTGGTAAATGGCGTGAAGTGTTGAAAAAGGAACGCGCTGAGCTTCAATTGCATTCAATAACGCGAGCTCTTTGAACGCAAGTGTCGTCGTATAAATCCACTCGTCAATTTCGTTTTGTATTGCCGCTAAGGCATTTTGATCAGATTGTGAGGCTGTTTTTTTAAGAAGCTGCCCTTTATCGTTAAGGCTGACCAACCTTGGGCTAGGAATTTTTGTAATTTCTTTTGCTTGTGCTTTCTCAAGCTGTTTAATGAGTTCTCCATGGGAAAACAAAGACTCGTCAACCTGTGTTTCCCTTACTTTTTCGGCCAATGCTTTTGAGGACGTATTCAATTTCTTAATATGTTTGTGTCTCAACCCTCTTATTACTTTGCCTAAAGCACTAAACTCATTCCAGCCTTTATCGCTCATTTGCCGAAGTTCATTGTAGTGGTTTTCATTATACACCAGTGATGCGATTTTGTTGAGGTCATAAGCAATGTCCCAAGACTTGTCCTGACTTGCTTTCTGAATCACAAAATCTTTTAAGGTTTTGGTAAGCTCGTCATTGTCGCCTGCTTGTTCAATCAAAAAGTCCACTGCTTGTTCTAAAAACTGATCCGTTTCCAAAAACAATTCAAATGTTGAGCTCAAACCTAAGTCTCTTGAAAACGTGCGAACAATTTGGTGGGTTAGGCTGTCAATCGTAGTAATGGAAAAATGGCCATAATGTTGTAAAAGATGAAACAATAAATTTGATGCTCTATGATGTAGTTCTTTCGCGTTAAGGTTGCAATGTTGAGCAACGTTTTGAAAAAGCTCTGTGGGAGAGTTTAGAATCTCCGGAGAAGAAAACTGATTAAGCTGGTCCAGAATTCTTGTTTTCATTTCCTGAGCCGCCTTATTGGTAAACGTAATTGCAAGTACTGACTGGTATCGCCTTGGGTTTTCGTTTTCAAGAACTGTCATCAAATAATCCCGAACGAGTGTGTATGTTTTCCCTGAACCCGCTGAGGCGTCATAAATAATAAACGCCGGTTGGGCTAAAAGTTTCGAAGTATTATTTGTCTTGCTCACAATTAGTTAATATTACATAAATTTGTGGTTCATCACAAATAAAAAAACATGTCTTTCGAATTACCTCAATTACCCTATTCTTACAGCTCTTTAGAGCCGCATATTGATGCACAAACTATGGAGATTCACCATTCTAAGCACCATGCTGGCTATACCACAAAGCTCAACGCTGCTATTGCTGGTTCGCCACTTGAAGGGCAGTCTATTGAACATATCCTTGAGTCATTAGATATGAGCAACGCTGCTGTTCGAAACAATGGAGGTGGTTTTTTCAACCACAGCTTGTTTTGGAGCGTTATGAGTCCTGAACCAAATGCGCTTTCAGGAGAGCTTGCCAATCAAATTGATACTGCATTTGGTTCGTTTGATGAGTTTAAAGATGTTTTTAGTAAGGCCGCTGCTACACAATTTGGTTCGGGCTGGGCTTGGCTGTGTGTTCATAAAGGTGGACGCTTAGAAGTTTGTTCAACCGCCAACCAAGACAACCCTCTTATGCCAGGTGTCGCTTGTGAGGGCACGCCCATTCTTGGACTTGATGTTTGGGAACATGCTTATTATCTAAATTATCAAAACCGCCGTCCAGATTATATCGAAGCGTTTTTTAATGTTATTGACTGGAGTGTGATTGCCAAAAATTACGAGGCTGCTAAATAGTTTATTTGAACTTATTGCAAAAAAGAAAAAGAGCTTAATAGGCTCTTTTTTTTTGTAAAATAAAAAAGGAGGAAAGACTCCTCCTTTTTTGCCCCAAATCTTACCATGAACTTAACCTACTTATGTTATGGCTCTGCTAAGATACATTTTTTTTTTAAACACCAATGCGTTTTTAAAAAAATTTCAATTCTTTATGGAAAAAATGTTAGTATGCGCGTTGCTTATTCCCTTCAATAAAATTGATATATGCCTTATTAGCAACACGATTGCCGCCTGCCGTTGGATACTCCCCCGTGAAATACCAATCACCCAAATTGTTCGGGCAAGCCTCGTGTAATTGCTCTACATCTTGAAAAATCACATCCACTTCAGACTGAATGCCGTCTTCTTTGACAAGTTCTGCAATTTTATTGGAGATTTGTACTGTTGTAAATTGCTTGTACAACGTATTTACAACGTTGATGGCTTCTGCGTCCGGTTTTTTCATCTGTTTCTTAGCTTCTTTGTACACCTTGTCCAGCATTGCTAGCTTGTCATGGTCTTTTAATAATGAAAGCATTGCCTGGAAAGCTATTAGGTCTTCCAGTCGTGCCATGTCAATTCCATAGCAGTCGGGATAACGTATTTGTGGGGCGCTCGAAACAATAATAATTTTTTTAGGCGTCAGACGGTCTAAAATTTTTAGAATGCTTTTTTTCAACGTTGTCCCTCGCACAATGCTGTCGTCAATTACAATAAGGCTATCCGTTGGGCGTACTGTTTTGTATGTGATGTCATAAATGTGAGCAACCAGATCGTCACGGCTACTGTCTTCGGTGATAAACGTTCGTAGTTTTGCGTCTTTCAGAATCACTTTTTCAGTCCGTGGCGTGCAATTCAAAACCTTTTCTAGCTCTTGCTCTGAAGGTTTGTTTGTGTCTTTAAGTATCGATAGGGCTTCCTTTTTTAGGTGTGCTTGAACCGACTCAACTAGCCCGTAAAAAGCCGTTTCGGCTGTGTTGGGAATATAGGAAAAAACGCAGTTTTTGAAATCCCCATCAACTGCTTCTTTTACTTTTGGAAACAAATGAGTTCCTAGCGCTTTTCTTTCTAAATAAATTTCTGCATCATTGCCTCTAGAAAAATAAATGCGCTCAAAAGAACATGCTTTACGTTCGCCTGGCGGTAAGATTTGCTCCATTGATGTCTTCCCGCTTTTCTTAATAATAAGCGAATGCCCTGGTAAAACTTCGTTGATTTCTTCGAAAGGAACATTGAAAACCGTTTGTATTGCGGGCCGTTCGGATGCCGCAACAACAAACTCATCGTTTTGATAATAGTATGCGGGGCGGATACCGTTGGGGTCGCGCATCACAAAGGCATCTCCATGCCCTAACATGCCAGACATTACATATCCACCATCAAAGTTTTTGGTGGCTTTTTTAAGGATTTTAACAAGGTTTAGTTTTTCCGCAATAATGGGTGATGCATCTTGTTTCGTATAACCTTTTTTCTTTAACTTCTTATAAACTTTGGTTACTTCATGATCTAAAAAATGACCAATTTTTTCCATCACAGTAACCGTGTCTGCCTTGACTTTTGGGTGCTGCCCGAGTGTGACAAGGTTCTCAAACAATTCATTTACATTGGTTAAATTAAAATTTCCTGCAAGCACCAGATTCCGGTGCATCCAATTGTTTTGACGTAAAAAAGGATGAACACTTGCAATGCCGTTATTCCCAAAAGTTCCATAACGCAAATGACCCATCATCAGTTCTCCTAAATGCGGATATGCTTGTTTAAGCTCGGCATCGGAAAGATTGTTTTTTCCGAGCTCCTTAAAAACTTTGTTAAGTCCTTCGTTAATGGTTTTAAAAACATCTTGGATTGGCTGTGACTCTGATGATCGAACCCGGCTCATAAAACTTTCTCCAGGGTTCATGTCCAGTTTAATACTTGCAAATCCTGCTCCGTCTTGACCTCGGTTGTGCTGTTTTTCAAGCATCAAATACATTTTATAAATCCCGAAAAATAGACTTCCGTATTTTTCCTGATAATAACTCAGCGGTTTCAGTAGTCGCACTAAGGCTATCCCACATTCGTGTTTGATCGCGTCACTCATCGCAGTAAAAATAGTTAATTTGTAAGGCTTGTGTTACGTTCATTTCGTTTTTATTTCATTATAGCTCAAAACGCACTAGGCTCTGTAATTCTTTCGCTCTTTTAGATGCCATTTCTAAGTCTACGTTTATCATTGATTTTGTTCCGAATCCGGTGACACAAAAAGAGGCCATGGACGACCCATACACTATTGCCGTTTTGATCGTTTCAAAGTCAACGATTGGGCTGCTTGCCAAATGCCCAACAAGTCCTCCCGCAAATGTATCACCCGCGCCTGTTGGATCAACAACATTGTCGAGCAGTGCTGCTGGTGCCAAAAACGTTTGGTTGTTATGATATAGCATCGCGCCGTGCTCCCCCTTTTTAATAATAATATAGGACGGGCCCATCGACTCAATTTTTTTTGCGGCATCAAGCAAGTTGTTTGCGTTTGTCATTTGCAAAGCCTCCTCGTCGTTTATAGTAATTATATCTGTTTTTGCAACTACTTTGACCAAATCGTCCCAAGCACCTTCAATCCAGTAATTCATCGTGTCCAAAACAACGGTTGTGTCTTTGGTCTTCATTTGATCCAGAACAGAGTGTTGGATGGCTGGGTGTAAGTTTCCAAGCAGAACGACGTCCGCCTTTACGAAAGATTCTGGCACAATCGGTTTAAAATTCGCTAGCGTATTGAGTTCCGTGACCAAGGTGTCACGACGATTTAAATTGGTGTGATATCGCCCTTTCCAGTAAAACGTGTCTCCAGATTTATCAATTTCAACCCCTTCCATGTTAACGTTTCTTTTGCGAAAAATATCCAAATACTCGTCTGGAAAGTCTTTCCCTACAATGGAAATAATGGCACTGTCGACACCAAAGCATGACGCGGCAAGACTGCTAAATGATGCTGCTCCCCCCAAAATTTTTCCGCTCGATCCGCTTGGTGTTTCGATTTCATCAAAAGCCAATGTTCCAACAATAATTGCTTTTTTATTACTCATTCTTTTAGTTTGTGTTTATATCCCACGTCTTCGATGTGGCTTTCTTTGTTTTTTGATGCTTTGACTGCCATTTTATCGCACCATTCGTTTTCTGGGTGTTGATTGTGACCTTTGATCCACTGCATACGAACCTTGTGTTTTCTATACACCTTGAGAAATGCAATCCAAAGATCAACGTTTTTTTTGTCTTTAAACCCTTTTTTTTCCCATCCAAAAACCCATTTTTTTTCAACTGCTTCGGAAATGTATTTGGAGTCGGTGAAAACAACAACGTCAAGCGGTGCCTCTTTTAACATTTGTAATCCTTTAATGACTGCTCTTAATTCCATCCTGTTATTCGTTGTGTGGATAAAGCCCTGAGCGAATGTTTTTTTGTAAGGGGTGCCTTCCCACTCCAGAATCAATCCATATCCACCAGGCCCTGGATTTCCACTTGCTGCTCCATCGGTATATAAATTAACCCGTTTGCCTGTTGGTAATAGTAGTTTTTCGATTTGCTTTGGAAAGTGTTCGTGTTCAAGGCTGTGAACTTTTTGGGCCAAGCTTTCTGGAGTTTCTGAAGAAGATAAAGAGACCTTGCTTTGAAAAATAATTGCACCCTCATCATACTCTTCGTTGACATAGTGGATAGTAATGCCGCTTTCCGTATCCATCGCGTCTATTACTGCTTGATGAACACGGCCTCCATACATCCCTTTTCCGCCGTATTTCGGCAATAGCGAAGGGTGTATGTTGATGATTTTACTAGGAAATGCAACAATTATCGCTGAGGGTATTTTCCAAAGAAAGCCTGCAAGAATAATTAAATCAGGTTTTTTTTCTAAAAGTTCCACCAGCAATCCGGCTGGATTTGTGAAGTGTGACCGGTCAAAAGTGCTTGTAAATACTCCATGTTGTTTAGCGCGCTCTAGTACAAAGGCCGAAGGGTTATTAGAGTACACTCCCATAATCTCGACATTAGGATTCGGAGAAAAATGCCTTATGATTTGTTCTGCATTTGATCCTGATCCAGAAGCAAAAATCAAAATTTTGTGAAGCTTGGTCATCTTTTTGATTCCAAGTACAAACCTACGGATTATCAGTCACGCGTACGAATACGAAGCAATGTAAATTTACAAAACAGGCAAGATTTTTGCGTGATTAACTTGTTAGACCCAAAGTTTTCTTACTTTTGTCCCCAAACTAACATTAAAAAACTTCTTATATGTCTGATATTGCATCACGTGTAAAAGCCATAATCGTAGATAAACTAGGTGTCGATGAAAACGAAGTCGTCACAGAAGCGAGTTTCACAAACGATTTGGGTGCAGACTCTTTAGATACCGTAGAGCTTATCATGGAATTTGAAAAGGAATTTGATATTCAAATTCCTGACGATCAAGCCGAAAACATTGCCACAGTTGGACAAGCTATCCAATACATAGAGGGCGGTAAATAATTTTTTATGCAAACAAAACGCGTTGTCGTAACAGGTCTTGGCGCGTTGACCCCTATAGGTAGCAACGTTTCTGCTTATTGGGATGGACTCGTCTCTGGAAAGAGTGGGGGTGCACCCATAACCTATTTTGACGCATCAAAATTTAAAACTCAATTTGCTTGCGAGCTCAAAGGGTATGACCCTAACGATCATTTTGATCGTAAAGAGGTGCGTAAGATGGATAAGTTCACTCAATACGCTATGGTGGCGAGTGACGAAGCCATTCTCGATGCTGGCTTAAACCATGACACTTTGGACAAAACACGTGTCGGAGTGATTTGGGGTGCCGGAATTGGTGGACTTGAAACCTTCCAAAACGAAGTGCTAGATTTTGCCGCAGGAAATGGAACTCCTCGTTTTAACCCTTTCTTTATACCAAAAATGATTCCGGACATTGCTCCTGGAATGATTTCGATAAAATATGGGTTTCAAGGGCCTAATTTTGCGACTGTTTCTGCTTGTGCTTCCTCAGCCAATGCCTTGATTGATGCCTTAAACTATATCCGCTTAGGGTACGCCGACGTGATGGTTTCTGGCGGGTCTGAATCCTGTATCGCTATTGCTGGTGTTGCCGGCTTTAACGCTTTGCACGCCTTGTCAACTCGTAATGACGACCCAAATACTGCCTCCCGTCCTTTTGATAAAGAACGTGATGGTTTTGTTCTTGGTGAAGGTGCGGGTGCTTTGGTCTTAGAAACTCTCGAACACGCTCAAAAAAGAGGCGCTAAAATCTATGGTGAAATTATCGGTGGCGGTTTGTCTGCCGACGCCTACCATATGACAGCTCCTCATCCCGATGGAAATGGGGCGACTCTTGTTATGAAAAACGCATTAAAAGACGCTGGTATCAGCGCCTCTGAGGTTGATGCAGTAAACATGCACGGAACATCAACTCCCTTGGGAGATGTGGCTGAGTCTGGAGCATTGAAAAAAGTTTTTGGGGAGCATCTCTACAGCATGAACATCAACTCCACGAAGTCCATGACCGGACATTTACTTGGCGCTGCTGGAGCAATTGAAGCGATTTCAACCATACTTTCAATCAAACACAGTATTGTGCCGCCAACCATCAACCACTTTACGGATGATGATAGTATAGATCCGAAAATCAATTTCACTTTTAACAACGCGCAAAAAAGAGAAGTAAATGTAGCCATGAGCAACACCTTTGGGTTTGGTGGTCATAATGCTTGTGTGGTGATGCGGAAATTCGTGTGATTTATGAAGCGGCTGATTTCATTTTTAAAAAAGCCATCACCTAAACATTCTTTTAAACATACCATCTCTGAAATTGTTGATTACCTTCCAACAAAAATTTATCTTTTTGAACGCGTTTTTACGCATCGGTCTCTTGAAGAGGTCGATGAAAAAGGACAGAAAATAAACTACGAACGTCTCGAGTTTCTGGGTGATGCCGTTCTTGGCGCAATAATCGGAAACTATTTGTATAACAACTTACCCTCTGCTGACGAAGGCGAACTCACCCAAATGCGGTCTAAAATCGTGCGAAGGGAGTTTTTAAATCGCGTTGGCAAATCTCTGGGGTTATATCCTCTGCTAAAGTCTCGTGTTGAAAAAAGCAGGTATGGCAATGATATTCATGGTAATCTCCTTGAGGCGTTGGTTGGTGCCATTTTTGTTGATGCGGGTTTTGAACAATGCCTTTTTTTTGTCAAAAACAAGGTCATTGATCCCTATGTCGACCTGGAAACGCTTGGAGATAAAATTGTGAGCCACAAGGGGCTGTTAGTAAACTGGTTTCAAAAACAGAAAATGACATACTCTTTTGATGTTTTTGAAGATCCTGGCGCGGATTTAGCCCTTGCATTTAAGGCCAAGCTTTTGGTCAACAATCAGCTTGTTGCGACCGCAAGAGATTCAAATAAAAAGAAAGCAACTGAAAAGGTTTCTAAAAGAGCTTATTTTAAGTTTAAAGAGAGTATTCAACATAACAAATCGTGATCTTTAACAATCTATAATGTCTCTCTTTTTTTTGTCGCCCAAGCCATTTACAATTGTATATTTGTTTGTCTAAAAAAAATAGATGATTAAGCACACCCTTTTGTTTCATATTGATAACTCACAAGAAGATTGGATTTGTGTTCACACGCCAATTCCAGATTATCAAATGGCTTATCACATCAACAAAGCGATGCCAGTTCATCTAAAAAGACGTGGAGAAGATTTTAGTGCAAAGGATAATGGTGAGCGTTATCCTATATTTAGTTATCAAAACAAAAAAAAGGGTGTTCATTGGCATTTGATAAGCAACAAAATGAAATCTGCCGACAGTTCAACCGAAGACAATCTTCTGTTTTCCTCTGCCGAAACACATTACCTGTTCAAACAATTAACTGGCGTTGATTATTTGCTCTCGGTTGGTAATGAAGAATCGCAGGCCGTACAGAAAAAATTAGCGCAAATCCCCGACGTTCAATCTTGCTACTCCCTACCAACAGCCTTTAAACACCTTAAACAACAACTAAGCTTTTAAGATGAAAGATATCAAAAAAACAAAAATTGTAGCAACACTTGGCCCTGCAAGTTCAGACAAAAACATCATGCGTGAGATGATGGTTGCGGGGGTAAACGTCTTTAGAATCAACTTTTCTCATGCCGATTATAAAGGGGTAGAAGCGCGCATTCAATTAATTCATGAGCTCAACGAAGAGCTTGGGTATAATGTGTGTGTGTTGGCCGATCTTCAAGGTCCTAAACTAAGAGTAGGTAAGATGAAGGATGGGGTTATTGTTGAAAAGGGAGATCGGGTTGTGTTTACAACTAAAAAAATTGAAGAGGGAACTGCCGATCATGTTTACATGAACTATCAATCGTTTCCCGCAGACGTTAAAGTAGGTGAACGAATCTTACTTGATGATGGTAAGTTGATTTTTGACATTGAATCAACTGACAAAAAATCAGAGGTTACCGCATTGGTTGTGCAGGGTGGGCCCTTAAAGTCAAATAAAGGGGTGAATTTGCCAAACACTGATGTGTCTTTGCCTGCGCTTACAGAGAAGGACGTAGAAGATGCTATTTTTGCCATAGGGCAGGAGGTCGATTGGATTGCGCTTTCTTTTGTCCGTCATAAAGAAGACTTGCTCACGCTTAAAAAGTTGATCAAAGAGCATAGTAAATATGAAATTCCTATTATTTCTAAAATCGAAAAGCCTCAAGCTCTTGAAAATATCGATGAAATCGTTCAAAACAGTAATGGGCTTATGGTTGCTCGTGGTGACTTAGGGGTAGAAATCCCCGCAGAAGAAGTTCCATTAATTCAAAAAAATCTTGTTCTTAAGGCAAAAGCCGCGCGGATCCCTGTTATCATCGCCACGCAAATGATGGAATCAATGATAGAAGGTCTTACTCCTTCGCGCGCTGAGGTAAACGACGTTGCAAACTCTGTAATGGACGGGGCAGATGCTGTTATGCTTTCTGGTGAAACTTCTGTTGGAAAACACCCTGTAGAGGTCATCCAAACCATGCGTAAAATTGTCATTGGTGTAGAAAACTCCCCTCTGATTAGGAAATATAACCAAGCGCCCCTAAACAAAAACGTTCGTTTTATTACAAAATCCACTTGTTACCATGCCGCTTTGATGGCAAATGAAATCGAAGCTAAAGCAATTTGTACGCTAACCAACAGTGGATATACCGCTTTTCAAATATCTGCTTGGCGACCTGCGTCACCTATTCTTGTTTTTACATCAAACAAGCGTATTTTGGCACAGCTCAACCTCCTTTGGGGTGTGAAATGCCATTATTACAGTCGCTTTGTTTCTACAGATGAAACTGTTGTTGATGTGAACAACATTGCTAAAGAAAAAGGCTATGTGAAAAAAGGCGATGCCCTTCTGAATTTATTAGCAATGCCTGTTGCGAGCAAAGGAATGGTAAATACCCTCCGCGTTTCTGTCATTAAAGACTAATCAGAACAATAGCTTTAACTGTACCTCCAGTTTTTTTTCTTGGGTTTCTGTTTTAAAATTACTCAGTGAAATCCCCAATAAACGAACTGAGTTTGTCAATTTGTCTTGAAACAACAACTCTTTTGCGGTTTCCAAGATGATACTAATGTCAGACGTGAAATAACGCATTGTCTTTGATCGTGTTTGAGTAACAAAGTCACTGTATTTAATCTTTAAAGTTACTGTTTTGCCGCTGAGGTTTGCGTGCTGAATTCGCTTGTCTAAAGATGCTGAAATTTCATCTAAACGTGATGTCATAAAGACCTCACTAGAAATGTTTTTATCAAATGTACGTTCTGCACCAACCGATTTTGATTTTCGTTTTGGACGTACTGGGCTAAAGTGATTGCCCCTAACTACATCGTAAAAAAAATGTCCTGATTTCCCAAAATGATCTTCCAAAAACGAGATCGTTTGATTTCTAAGATCCGCTCCTGTGTATAGCCCCAATCGATACATTTTATCAGCCGTAACCTTTCCTACCCCATGAAATTTTCTAACATCCAAATCCGATAAGAACGAAAGAACCTCCTCGGGGGGTATTGTTTTTTGGCCATTTGGCTTGTTATAATCGCTGGCAACTTTTGCGATAAATTTGTTTATTGAAATTCCCGCCGAGGCGGTAAGGCCTGTAATTTCAAAGATTTTTTCGCGTATTTCATTTGCTAGTAAAGAGGCTGACGGAACACCTTTTTTATTGGAGGTAACGTCCAAATACGCTTCGTCTAATGATAGTGCCTCCACGAGATCGGTATATTCCAAAAAAATAGAGTGGATTACTTTTGAAATTTCCTTGTATCGGGAAAATCGTGGTTTGACAAAAATCAGGTCTTCACATAATTTCCTGGCTAATTCTCCCGACATTGCGCTGCGGACACCAAATCTGCGCGCTTCATAACTCGCCGCAGCCACAACCCCTCGTTTCGATCCGCCTCCAACAGCAATGGGTTTGTTTTGAAGCTCTGGATTGTCTTCTTGTTCCACAGACGCGAAAAAAGCATCCATGTCAATATGTATGATTTTTCGTGATTGTTCCATTGTCAAATGTAATTATAGATGACCTTGTAAAGCAAGAGCAGAAGATATATTCCGTATTTTTGGACTCTTGTGACAAATCGACAAAAGAAAATCAACGCACTTCTCCAGCAAGATCTGGCAGAAATTATACAGCAATTCCTTCGTAAGGAAAACCTGCAAAACATCCTCGTAACAGTAACTGCTGTTCGTGTGACCACAGACCTTCATGTTGCGAAAGCTTACTTGTCTGTGTTTCCTTTTAAACATGCAGAAGAAATTCTAGATCGCATTAAAGACAACCCGGGTGTTATTAAAAACAACTTGGGTCAACGGGTGCGTAACCAGTTGCGTGTGGTTCCTGACCTTTTGTTTTTTCTTGATGACTCTTTACAGCTCATCGAAAAAATTGATCGATCTCTAAACGATCCCGAAAACCCACTGAACCCTTAGCTTATCGATTTATGTCGTTTTCATTTTATGTCGCGCGCCGCTACAGTATGGCTACCACACGATTTAATACCGTAAGGTTAATTAGCCGGTTTGCTTCTTTTGTTATTGGAATCGCAGTTTGTGCGTTTTTTGTCATCCAATCCGTCTTTTCAGGGCTTAGAGACTTTGGTCTGTCGTACACGAGCTCACTAGATCCCGATCTAAAGATTACCGCTGTTGATTCGGTGTCCTTTTCATTTGCCGAACACCAACTTATGTTACTGAAAAACATTGTTGGCGTGAGTGAGGTAAGTCCTGTTTATGTACAAGAAGTGGTGTTGCGGTTTAAACAACAAAACAAGCTGATCTCTTTGTTGGGTGTTGATGATCGTTTTATTGATGTGTTTGCCATCACAGATCAGATTCCTGTTGGGCGTTGGGTTTCTTCCACGGACGATGAAATTTTACTGGGTTATGGTACCGCTATTGACCTTGGCGCCGGACTCTATGACTATGATGGGTTTGTGGAGTGCATGATTCCAAAAAGTGGCGTTTTAAACCCCCTTGACCCCAACCCTTTCCATTCTCGATGGGCAACTAATGTGGGGTTATTTCAAATCAGTGAGGAGATAGATTATAATTATGCTTTTGCGCCCATTCGCTTTGTCCGAGCACTAACTAAAAAAGATGGTGATATATATACAGAGTTGAATGTCAAAATATCCTATGGTTCTGACAATAAAGCCATAAAAAAAGAGGTCGCTTCCTTGCTTGGTGATTCGTTTTTGGTTGTAGAAAAAGAAGCTCTTAATCCTGCCTTGTATCGAATGTTGCAAACCGAACGTGTCGCTATCTATTTAATCCTAACTTTGGTTTTGATAATCGCTCTATTCAATGTTGTTGGTGCTGTGGTAATGATGGTTTTAGACAAGCGTGATGAACTCAAAACTCTTCACGGCATTGGCATGTCTTTTTCTGCTTTGCGAAAAGTGTTCTTTTTTCAAGGGTTATTAATTAGTGGGGTTGGAGGTCTGATCGGGCTTTTTGTCGGTGTTGTGGTTGTTCTTGCTCAGTCGTGGGGATCGTTTGTTTTGGTCCCTGGAACCCAACTACCTTATCCGGTGGTCTTCGAAGTTTTAAATGTTGGTGCTCTCTTTCTTATCTGGTCTGGCCTTTCTGTCTTAGCCGCTTGGATCGCGTCTGCAGTTGTTCGCCCTCGGCTCTTTAGCTAGGTCAGTAACGTGGCTTCTCCAAAGGCAGACTCTACCTCTTCAAACACGGCAAAAACATCTGCTGCATCATCTGAAGTTACCATCCGCTGCCGATATTCCTTAAAGTGTGGAATGCCCTTAAAGTAGTTTGTGTAATGACGGCGCGTTTCAAAAACACCTAATTTTTCTCCTTTCCATTCAATTGACATTTGCAAGTGTCTCCGTGCCATTTCAACTCGATCTTTGATGTTAGGCAACGATAGGTGTTTGCCTGTTTCAAAATAGTGTTTGACTTGTCGGAAAAACCATGGGTTTCCAATGCTCGCACGTCCGATCATCGCTCCATCTAAGCCAAATTCATCTCGCATCAATGCTGCTTTTTCAGGGCTGTCAACATCTCCATTTCCAAAAACTGGTATATGCATCCTCTGGTTGTTTTTGACTTCAGCAATCGGGTGCCAATTCGCCTCCCCTTTATACATTTGGGCGCGTGTTCGACCATGAATAGAAATCGCTTGTGCGCCCACGTCTTGTAGTCGTTCTGCGACTTCCACAATATGAATGCTGTCATGGTCCCATCCGAGACGAGTTTTCACTGTAACGGGCAATGAAGTGCGCTCTACAATTGCTTTGGTCAGTGATACCATTTTTGGGATCTCTTTTAATATCCCCGCGCCTGCCCCTTTACAAACTACTTTTTTCACTGGGCAACCGTAATTGATATCAATAATATCTGGCTTTGTCTTTTCAACGATATCAACCGCCTGTAGCATGGAGTCTAGATTTGCGCCAAATATTTGAATCCCTACTGGTCGTTCTTTTTCATATATATCCAATTTCATCATACTCTTTGCCGCGTCTCGAATCAAGCCTTCACTAGAAATAAATTCGGTGTACATTACATCGGCGCCCTGTTCCTTACATAGGGCCCGAAAAGGAGGGTCGCTTACGTCTTCCATGGGTGCCAAAAGCAATGGAAAAGCACCCAAATCAATGTCTCCAATTTTTGCCATTAGTTCATGGATGGTTGAAAGAACAACTCAATGTTCTCTGTGATGTCTTCGTCCCAAACATTTTCGATTTTTCCTTCGACCAGGTGATACATCCTTGGTGGGCTGTCGCCTATTAAATCAAAAAAGGTGTTGACGTCGATCTCTGCGTAAGGAAACTGGCTGTTGGTTAAAAGCTCAAACTGTTCCACCGTTGTGTCTCCCTCTTTAAAGTACAAGACATAGGTGGCGGGAAGAGTGCCGCCTAGCCACAGATCACCCAAATCAACTGCCAATTCTTGACAGTGTTCACAATCCAAGTTGAGAACCGCAATGAGTTTTTCACCTGCAGCTAAGTCTGTTCGCCCCGTATATTCAAAGTTTGTAAAAGACGTTGTTGGAAACTCGCTTTGGTTCGGAATAGGCAATAAAAACCACATGCTTCCGACCGTAAAAAGACTTACGATTAAGAGCGTTTTTGAGCTCCCTCCTTGTGCAGAGCTTGTCTTCCAAAGCCAACCCGAAGCGATTAGCATGAAAACGTTTTTCAATATCGATTCACCCGGCGACATTGAAATCATTTCGCCAAAACAACCACAATTTTCTGTGTCTCCAATCGCCCATAAATACGAAAGGTGCAAGGTAAAGCCAATGAGCAACAAACTTGCGACTGCCATAATTTGCTTGGTGTAATAAGGAAGAATCATGAGCAGGCCCAATGCAAATTCAAACCCAATAAGAAAACGTGCTGCGTGTTGTGCCCACGCTCTGTTGGGCATCAAGCCCTGGTCGAGCAGGGTGATTTCAAAAAACCCAGGCCCAACAAATTTGGTGTAGGCCGAGAACAAGAACACGACACCAAGTATTATACGTAAGAGTTTTTGAAGCTGCTTCATGGATTAATTTTTTTCAAAAATAATCTTTATTCACATTTACAGGGTGCAATTAAGTATCTTTGTTGTCTTGTTCGACTTCGTTCATGAAAAACATCCGAAATTTTTGCATTATCGCTCACATTGACCACGGCAAAAGCACCTTGGCCGACAGGTTGCTTGACGCAACAGGCGCTGTTACAGAGCGTGAAAAACAAGACCAGCTCCTTGACAATATGGACCTGGAAAGAGAGCGAGGAATCACCATTAAGTCTCACGCCATCCAAATGAACTATACCTTGCGTGGTGAGGAGTATGTCTTTAATTTAATTGATACGCCTGGTCATGTTGACTTTTCGTATGAGGTTTCTCGATCAATTGCTGCCTGTGAAGGCGCACTGTTAATTGTAGATGCCGCTCAAAGCATTCAGGCACAAACGATTTCTAACCTTTATTTGGCATTGGAAAATGATCTGGAGATTATTCCCGTGCTCAACAAAGTGGATTTGCCCTCTGCTAACCCCGAAGAGGTTACCGACGATATTGTTGACTTATTGGGCTGCAAAGCCGAAGATGTGATCCACTGCTCTGCAAAAACAGGGCTTGGGGTTGAACGTATATTAGAGGCAATTGTTGAGCGTGTTCCTGCGCCTAAAGGCGATGAGAACGCGCCCTTACAAGCCCTTATTTTTGATTCTGTTTACAACTCTTTCCGTGGGGTTGAGACTTATTTTCGCGTGATGAACGGGCGAATCGGCAAAGGAGACCGAATCAAGTTTATAGCCACAAACAAGGAGTATAACGCCGATGAAGTCGGTGCGCTAAAGCTCAAGCAAGAACCAAAAAAGAGTGTGGAAACAGGCGACGTGGGCTACCTCATAACCGGGATTAAAGAGGCCAAAGAGGTGCAAGTTGGTGACACCATTACACTCGCTGCACATCCTACCGATACACCAATTGAGGGTTTTGAAGAGGTAAAGCCAATGGTGTTTGCTGGAATCTATCCTGTGGATACCGAAGACTATGAAGAGCTGCGAAACTCTATGGAAAAGCTTCAGCTAAATGATGCTTCTTTGGTGTTTCAGCCAGAAAGTTCTGCAGCACTAGGTTTTGGGTTTCGTTGTGGGTTTTTGGGTATGCTGCACTTGGAAATCATTCAAGAAAGATTGGAGCGTGAGTTTGATATGTCAGTAATTACCACTGTCCCCAACGTTTCCTACCACGCCCATACCAGAAAAGATCCTGATCAAGTGATCTTGGTCAATAACCCTACAGATCTTCCTGACCCATCCTCGTTAGACCGTGTGGAAGAGCCATTTATTAAAGCTTCGATTATCACAAAAGCAGACTATGTCGGAAATGTGATGAGTTTGTGCATTGAAAAACGAGGGCAAATCACTAATCAAACCTACCTGACAACTGAACGCGTGGAGTTGACTTTTGATATGCCTCTAGCTGAAATCGTTTTCGATTTTTATGATCGTTTGAAGTCTGTTTCTCGTGGATATGCCTCGTTTGACTACAGCCCGATAGGCTTACGAGCGTCCAAACTCGTAAAGGTTGATGTTTTATTAAACGCAAACCCCGTGGATGCGCTTTCCGCATTGGTGCATGCCGACAACGCCTACACCCTTGGGAAAAAAATGTGTGAAAAGCTCAAAGAGTTGATTCCGCGACAACAGTTTGACATTCCAATTCAAGCGGCGATTGGCGCAAAAATCATTTCTCGAGAGACCATAAAAGCAGTTCGTAAGGACGTAACCGCAAAATGTTACGGTGGCGACATCACACGGAAACGAAAGCTTCTTGAAAAACAAAAAAAAGGGAAAAAGAAAATGCGTCAAGTGGGTAATGTCGAGATTCCGCAAGAAGCTTTTATGGCGGTGTTGAAGTTAAACGACTAGTTTTTTTTCATAATTATTTCTTCTTTTTTTTTATAAATATGTAAAAGCAACAAATCTGTTTATCACATCCCTGTTCGTTCTGCAAAAATGATGTATTTTAGAAGCGATGAGTGCGGTGTCTTACAAAACGATTGTCGTGGGGGTTGCTTTTTCGCCCACGCTAAAGCCAAACCTTTTTGAGGCCATTCGCCTTGCGCGTCTTTTCGGAGCACAGCTAGTCTTGGTTCATGTTGGTGTAAAATCGTCTATAAAAGTCGAAAAAATTAAACGTGTCTTTGAGGCCTTTGGAGAGAAGCCGCCCCGTCACGAAATGGTTTGGCAAGAAGGAAAACCCGTTGATGTGCTGTTAGAGGCGTGTTCCGCCAAAAATGCCGACCTGCTCATGGTCGGTGCCATGCAACGTGAGGCGCTATTTACTTATTATGTCGGTTCTGTTGCACGTAAGCTTACTCGTAAAGCGCCATGTGACGTCTTGTTGTTAATTAAGCCGTCCATCGATAGAGTTGCTTGTCAACATGTTGTCGTCAATGGGCTCGAACATCCCAAAACAAAAGAAGCGATTGCGACCTCCTTTTTTGTTGCACAATCTCTTGGTGCAAAGAAAATAACAATCGTAGAGGAGATTCCAGAAAAGGATGTAAAAGTGAAGGTTGATGATGATTGGAGTCTGCGCAAAGCAACAATCATGAAGGAGCGTATCAAAGTAAAAGAAAATTCGCGCGTTCAGAAGATCTTAAGTTCGTTGTCGACCACTTTGCCTAAAGGTCTTCTTCTTCAAATTCAACCCATTTTTGGTCGTCGCGGGTATTCAATTGGTCATTATGCCAAAGTTGTAAGAGCTGATTTGCTCGTTATGAATGCTCCTAAGCCTTCTTCGTTGTGGGATCGTATTTTCCCTCACGACATCGAATATATTTTGTCTGATTTGCCAACCGATGTTTTAATTGTTCGCCATGAGTAATGCTTTGTCTGCTTCATGGTTTAAGGCGCTGCCCGCAAATATGTTTTCGGGTTTTGTGGTGTCTTTAATTGCCCTGCCCTTAGGGCTTGGGCTTGCAATAGCTTCTGGTATGCCACCTATTTCTGGTATTATTGGCGCTGTTGTTGGTGGTGCCGTTGTGGCTGTTCTCGGCGGTTCCCACCTCACAATCACAGGTCCAGGAAATGGGTTGGTCGTGGTTTTGCTCGGCGCGGTCTACACCTTGGGGGGGGGTGATTTGACACAAGGATATTTGTTTACCCTCGCTGCAATTATTTGCTCTGGTGGGCTATTGTTGGTCTTTGGCTTCCTAAGGCTTGGTGGTCTTTCCGAATTCTTTCCTGCTTCCGCAATTCAAGGAATGCTTGCTGCGATTGGCCTCACCATTTTAATCAAACAATGGTTTGTGATGTTTGGAGATATGGGCGCGCAAGGCGACTTTTTCTCCTTGCTTCAACAAGTGCCAGATTCTGTTTCAAAAGCATTTGGTGCAAATCGTGAAACACAGATGGCTGGCGCAATTGTTGGTCTTGTTAGTTTACTAATTATGGTTGGTTACAGTAAAATACGAAGTCGTGTTTTTCATCTTGTTCCTGCTCCCATGTGGGTGGTTCTTTTTGCTGTTGGTGTCAGTTACTATTACGAGTTCTTTTCTGAAAGCGCTTACCCTATCCCTGTCGAATTGATGATTCAAATCCCTGAAAATTTGTTTGGTGAGTTGCCAGTACCTGACTTTAGTTTGTTGAACAGTATGGCATTTTGGGGGGTTGTTTTTTCAATCACGCTGATCGCTAGTATCGAGTCTTTGTTGAGCATCAAAGCTGTTGATAAGCTCGACCCTGACAAACGTCGTTCTAATGCTAATAAAGACTTAAAAGCTCTGGGAATAGCAACTATTGCTAGTGGGTTTGTTGGCGGGATGAACGTGGTTACTGTGATTGCAAGAAGCTCTGTAAATGTAAACAACAAAGCAACAAACCGAAGCGCCAACTTTTTCCATGCTTTATTTCTGTTTTTGTCCGTTCTTGTTTTCCAAGAGCAAATCAAACGCATTCCTCTTCCGGCCCTGGCGGCAATTCTGGTGTACACTGGATACAAACTCGCCTCTCCAGACACCCTAAAACAGGTTTACACGGTTGGAAAAGAACAGTTGTTCATTTTTGTGATAACCCTTGTCAGTACCCTGCTCACAAACTTAATCACGGGGATTTTTATTGGTGTTCTTATCACCTTCTTAACACACGTTTTTGTCACCAAAAGCCTGTGGCGCTTTCTTCGGAATATCCTAAAGCCCAATGTTTTAATGTTTATGGAGCCTGAAAAGAAAACATATTACATCAGCGTCAATCATTTCTGTTCGTTTCTAAATTTTTACAAACTCAAAGACAAGCTTGATGCGGTACCACAAAATCAACATTTAGTCCTCGACTTTTCGTTTTGCCCTTTTGTTGATCATAGCGCCATGGAAAACTTAAGCAACTATCAGGTCTTGTTTGAACGAAAAGGGGGCAGCTTTGAATTGATTGGGCTCGATATACACCAAGCTGATTCTGCGCATCCCTTTGCTATGCGAAAACTTATTTCATTACCAAAAATTCGATTTATTCAACGCTTTCTGACCAATCGTCAGGAACAACTCAAATCGTTGGCTGAAGACTCAGAGTGGGTATATGAAGCGACGCCAAAGAAGAAAAAACTTTCTCTGTCAAAACACATCTATTTTGACGCAAAAACCGTTGAGCGTGTCTATAACTTATGTGAAAGTAATGACGGAACGTTCCGCGTGTTTGATGTTGACTATAGTGAAGGTGCTTTTATTGCCAAAGAAAATGTTCGTTCGAGCGTTATGCTCATTCGTTCTTCGCGCCCCTTGCCTCAGTTTCGTTTGGACCGAGAGGGGCTCATAGAGAAGATTTATCACCTGGCTGGTTTTGATGATATCAATTTGCACAATCACCCCGATTTTTCCAAACGCTTTTATTTGATGGGTGACGATCCCAAACAAATCCGCACTTTTTTTAACGATGCCATTGTTGGTTTTCTTCTAGAAAGCCCTGATTATCACTTGGAGTCGAATGGAAAAGAGTTGTTGATTCAGCACTATACTCGTTTGGCAACCGTCCGTGAGTTTGAGCAGCTCAGGGTTTTTGGTGTTGCGCTCAAAAAGATTGCTGCTCTCTAGCCAGGTTAACAAAAATTACTACATTGCTTTTTTTACTGTTTTTGTGAATCTGTATCCAATACATGCTGGTAACTTTAAGCTCGATGGGGGGGCAATGTTTGGTGTTGTTCCCAAATCGATATGGCAACGATCAAACCCCGCCGATAAAGACAATCTCATTGATCTTTGCGCGCGCTGCTTGCTTATTGAAAATGGAAGCCGGCTTATCTTGGTAGACACAGGGATGGGCGACAAACAAAGCGAACGGTTTTTTAGCTATTATAGGCCATGGGGAAATCATAACTTGATTGATTCAATCAAGCAAGCGGGCTTTCACCCTAACGACATAACAGACGTGTTTTTGACTCATCTGCATTTTGATCATTGTGGCGGTTGTTTTGCTTGGAACAAAGACCGAACCGCTTTTGTTCCTGTGTTTCCAAATGCAGATTATTGGTCAAATCAATCGCATTGGGACTGGGCAACAAAACCAAACCCACGTGAAAAGGCCTCGTTTTTAAAAAATAACCTCAAACCAATCGAAGACTCTGGAAGATTGATTTTCATTGAAAAAGAAACAATAAACCCGCTTGGTTTTGATCTCCTTTTTGTTGATGGCCATACCGAAAAACAGATGCTGCCAATGATTGACTTTAAAGGTGAAAAGGTGATTTTTATGGGTGATCTTATTCCTACCGTTGGGCACATTCCCGTTCCTTATGTGATGGGTTATGATGTGCGTCCTTTGATTAGCCTTGAGGAGAAGGCTTCATTTTTAAAAATTGCTGCAGATAATAACTACCTTCTTTTCATGGAACATGATGCGCACTCTCCTTTGGTTCGTGTCCAACACACAGAAAAGGGTGTGCGCTTAAAGTCACGTCACGAATGGAAAGAAATTTTTTAATCTAAATAATATGACCCGAATAATCTTGTTTTTATGCGCCTTATCATTTGCCCAAACGCCCTATAAAGGCTACTGGCAACAAGAGGTAGATTATGTGATGGATGTGCGAATGGATGTTAAGTCCTTTCGATATTCTGGAACCCAAAAGCTCACATACACAAACCATTCTCCTGACACCTTAAATCAGGTGTTTTATCACCTTTATTTTAATGCATTTCAACCAGGGAGCGAAATGGATGTTCGCTCGCGCACAATCAAAGATCCCGACAGCAGGGTTGGTGATCGAATTAGCAAACTATCCCCAAGTGAAATTGGCTTTTTGCATGTTAGCGACTTGGAACAAGATGGAAGAGGGGTTGCTTATGAAGAGGAAGAAACAATATTGGTTGTCGAACTAGCTGTGCCTCTTCTTCCTGGTGACTCTACGGTGTTTACAATGGCTTTTGATGGACAAGTGCCTATACAGATTAGGCGAAGTGGCAGAAACAATAAGGAGGGGGTTGATCTGTCAATGACTCAATGGTACCCAAAGCTTGTGGAGTACGATCGTGATGGTTGGCACCCTAATCCATATATCGGGCGAGAGTTCCATGGCGTTTGGGGTGATTTTGATGTATCAATAACCATTGATCGCAATTACATTATTGGAGGAACAGGGTATCTGCAAAACCCTAAAGACATTGGTCATGGTTATGCAGATAATGTAAAAAATTCTAAATCTAAGACATTGACGTGGCGGTTTGTTGCGCCAATGGTTCACGACTTTGCGTGGGCAGCCGACCCGGATTATGTACACGATGTGATTGAGGGGCCAAATGGGGTGGAGCTTCATTTTCTTTATTTAGATGATCCCGAAATCAAAGAAAACTGGAAACGCCTTCAACAAGACACCGCAAAAATGCTTGCCTTTTTTAATAAAAACATAGGGCCGTATCCGTATAAGCAATATTCGGTCATTCAAGGAGGGGATGGGGGCATGGAATACCCTATGTGTACGCTTATTACAGGGGGTAGAAAGTATAAAAGCTTATTTGGTGTAACCGCACATGAGCTCGCACACAGTTGGTTTCACCATTTGTTGGGAACGAATGAATCAAAATATGCATGGATGGATGAAGGGTTTACGTCTTTTTATGATATGCTTTGTGAATCGGAGCTTTTAGGTACAGAAGATGTTTTTGGTGGATTCTATGAGAGTTATTACCAACTTGCTCTTTCTGGAATTGAAGAGCCTTTAACAACGCACTCTGATCGTTTTTCTCATAACTTTGCTTACGGTGCTGGTAGTTATTCAAAAGGCGCCGTCTTTTTGGCTCAATTGGGCTATGTTATCGGGTTTGATAATCTAAAAAAAAGCGTAAAACGATATTTCGAAACGTTTCAGTTTTCTCATCCTACACCTAATGACTTTAAGCGCATCGCAGAAAAGGTTTCCGGCATACAATTGGAGTGGTATTTAAATGACTGGGTTAGAACAACAAGTGTCATTGATTATGGCATTAAAAACCTTGTTTCTGTTGATCAAAAAACAGAGGTTGTTTTAGAACGTGTAAAAACAATGCCAATGCCTGTTGAGGTCTTAGTGACAAAGAAAAACGGTAAATTAGAATATTACTATATTCCATTACGTATGATGAGGGGAGAAAAGAAGGTTAGTGATGATGTGATTGTGCTACCAGATTGGGCTTGGGCTATTCCAACCTATCGTTTCGATTTGCCTTATGCACTGGAAGACATCTTGTCTATTCAACTGAACCCCATGGGGTTAAAGGCAGATGTTAATCCTTCTAACGACACCTTTTTGGTAAAATAATGTTTTCACTCCCAAAGCTTTTTCGTCTTAAAAATGAAAACCAAATCAAATTGTTGTTTGATAAAGGTAAAACTATCACTTATGGTGGAATTACTTTAAAGTACTTACAAACTAATGATGAGCTGAAAGTTGGTTTTTCCGCACCAAAACGGAGGTTTCCAAAAGCCGTTTTGAGAAATAAAATCAAACGAAGAATGCGAGAGTCTTTCCGGTTACAGTATAGAGAAATTCTTGGTGTTGACTTTAAAGGGTTAGGTTACTTTGTTTTCACTACCAAAAAAGAAGTAAAAACAACGGACGTTCATCGCGCTTTTACAAACATCCTTACGAAATGGAAGAATTCCGAAGCATAGCTATATGTGGAATTCCGTCTTCTAAATAGGTAGATCCTATAGATTCAAAACCGTTTTTTTTGTAGAAGTTTTCCAAGTGATATTGGGCAGATATCATTATTTCTATTTCTTCGCCGATTTCAGCAACCGATTTTCTTACGAGTTCAAAACCTAGCTTTTTACCTCTGAAGTTTTCTTTGATAATTGCTCGTCCAAAAGAGTGTTTGTCAAAATAATCCCCTGGCTTAAAAATTCTACTATAAGCAACAAGTTCGTTTTTATAAAACCCTAAAACATGCTTGGCTTTTTTGTCTTTTGCGTCAATGTCTTGATAAATACATGTTTGCTCAACAATAAACACTTCAGAGCGGAGCTCTAAAATAGCATAAAGTAAGTCTGTTGTTAGCTCCCCCCAGCTGCATACATGCCATTCTAATTTCATTTTTTTATTTTTTCAACCCGGCGCTGATGTCGACCTCCCTCAAAGCTTGTTGTTAGAAAAGAATCTACAATTTCTTTTGCTTCTTCTAATGAAATAAATCGTGCTGGTAAGCTTACTATGTTTGCGTCGTTATGTTGTCTTGCGAGCGTTGCTATTTCTGCTCTCCAACATAGAGCAGACCGAATCTTTTCATGTTTATTTGCTGTCATATTTGCTCCATTTCCACTACCACAAATTATAATACCTAAATCTGCTTTGGCACTTG
>JABHGH010000107.1 GCA_018672145.1 Flavobacteriaceae bacterium | reverse complement strand
TTCAAATAGCCCCAAGATGACCTCAAACGAGACAAGACACTGCCGAAGTCAAAAACACCCTTGTCAGCACGAGCCCGTTGAATCACCAACAAGGAAAAACCAAATAAAACGATTGATGGTAGTGTGGAGCCAAGTAGCGGGCTAATGCTGCCATCTTCTGCACTATTTTTAAAGAATGTTCCTGCAAAATGGTAACTCAAAAAGATAATTAATGCCAATACGATAGGTAATCCAAATCCACCTTTACGTATTAAAGCGCCCAGTGGTGCTCCTATTAAAAACATTAGTATTACTGAAAACGCTATTACAAACTTGTCATAATACCATATCGAATGTAGGTTAATGATCTTTTGTCGAAAGAAAAACGTCTTTTTTTGAGTGGTCAGATTTGTCTCTAACGAATTCAACTTGCTTTTTACCTGACGAGCTATTGATTTGTCAGCGTAATTAGGGTATATGTCAAATAATGCAAGGTAGCCCTCATAGGGTATTTTTTCTTTTTCGTCATCATAATGGATAGTCTTTATCCCTGTCCGCACATAAGTAGTCTTCGCAAATCCACTCTTATCATTCACAAAAATGCTCTGCAACGAATCAATACTAAAGCTCAACTCATCGATGTTTTGCATTTTATACGTGTTCGTGTATTTGGTTTCGTTTAAGTCAACATTGTTAAAATCACGCAAGTCAATATTCATCGTGTATTTTGAAAAAGACACACGAGTATGCGGATACGATTTTTTCTTTCGCTTAGACTTTTTATTATTTAATTCCTCATAGCGGTTACCGTCTTGCAAAACCAGTTGAAGACCATCTGTGATTTTGGCGTTTTTAAGTTCTCCTTCTTTTGACTTCACAACAACTGTGTTCTTTAAATCAGCTTGTTTTTCATGAATAATCACATCTTTTAAATATCGGTCGTCAGGGCCATATTTTTCAACGACCTTGATGTTACTGCCACCTAAGTCGTTAAAAACGCCTTCTGAGATGGCAAGTGCAGGTTTTATTTTCGCAAGATTCTTTCGCAAATTGTAGGTTTTAAACTCTGCATAAGGAACAATTGTGTTTGCCGTATAAAATGCAAAACCACTGAGAAAGAGACATATAACAAAAACACTTCTCATGGAACGTGTAAGTGAGATCCCTGCTGATTTCATAGCGGCAAACTCATAATGCTCAGCCAAGCTACCATAGGTCATAATTGACGCCAATAGTACGGTTAATGGCAAGACCAGTGGAATGAGTTTTGGAGAGTAGTAGAGTAAAAAACGAAGTAGCACACTAATATCAAGTCCTTTACCAGCGAATTCATCGATAAACACCCAAACTGTTTGCACCACAAAAATAAGCATCAGTATAAAAAAGAAACTGATGAGAGTTTTCAAAAAGCTTGTTACAATGTAACGGTCAATTACCGGCATATCACTTAAAAGCTATCAATATAATAATTGGAATACTTCGACTCGTCAAACACAAAAGTATTTGGAGCAATAGAGGAGTTGGCAACAAATTCTTTTATTGTGAGGGTAGTATCAGTTCCATTGATTCCCAAGTCAATGATTTTATACAATTCGTTATTGGTAGTGTTTATTCCTAGTAAAAGGTATTTTGTTTGACTTTCGGGATCAGTAGGGATAAGCTTCACGTATTGGATTTTCATTCCAGAAACATTTTGCAAAATATCCCATTGCAAAAGATAGCCTTCCTTGTGGAAGTCAAACATGTCGAGGGGATTGATTGGGCTATCACCAGTAACACCTTCTTGGATAGTAACCTCTTCGTTTAAATCGTCTATTGTATAGATAGAGGTTCCGTTGTATAGCTGCTGAATGCCCATGATTGTAAGGATATATTTATCATCAGCAACCAATAGCACTCCTTTTTCTTGTTGTGATATCCCTTCTTTGCGATTATCAAGCACATATTCAAACTCGATATACATTGACTCAAAAGTCGCGTAAGTTTCGCTTAATTGATTCAGAAGTAGTCGAGCACGTTGGTCGTTTTGAGAAAAACCAAAAAGACAAATGCTAAGGGTACAGATTGATAAAAGGGTGTTTCTATTCTTCATTTTCCAAAAATTCGTGCAGGGCAATGATATCTCTAAACATGACTTCTCTTGCTTTGCTTCCCTCGAAAGGGCCAACAATACCAGCCGCTTCCAATTGATCAATAATACGTCCTGCACGGTTATAGCCGAGTTTTAATTTTCTTTGCAACAAAGATGCCGAACCTTGTTGAGCGGTAATGACAACTTCTGCGGCTTCTCTAAAAATAGGATCACGATCGTCAATATTGTTATCCAAACCACTTTTTTGATCCTCTCCTTTATACTCAGGAAGTAAGTGCGCATTTGGGTACGCTCTTTGGGAGCCTATATAATCTGTTACTTTCTCAACCTCGGGCGTGTCCACAAACGCACATTGCAATCGAATCAGCTCGTTTCCTTGGGTAAAGAGCATATCTCCTCTACCAATAAGCTGTTCTGCGCCACCACTATCCAAAATTGTTCGTGAATCGATACGGGAGGTTACTCGAAAAGCGACACGTGCGGGGAAATTGGCTTTGATGACACCTGTGATCACGTTGACAGAAGGGCGTTGCGTAGCAATAATCAAGTGGATTCCAACCGCCCGCGCTAGTTGTGCCAATCGCGCAATGGGAGCCTCAACCTCTTTGCCTGCGGTCATAATCAAATCGGCAAACTCATCCACAATTAACACCAGGTAGGGAAGGAATGCGTGCCCATCATTGGGGTTTAACTCTCTCTTTTTATAGCGCTTGTTATACTCTTTGATGTTACGGCACATCGCATTTTTCAGCATATTGTATCGATTATCCATCTCTATACATAGTGAATTCAAAGTGTTGATCACCTGACGATTATCAGTGATTATCGCATCCTCTACATCGGGGAGTTTTGCTAAATAATGCCGTTCTATTTTATTGTACAAAGTGAGCTCAACTTTCTTGGGATCAACCAAAACAAACTTGATTTCTGCTGGATGCTTCTTATAGAGTAGCGAACTTAAAATTGTATTTAACCCAACCGATTTTCCTTGCCCTGTAGCACCTGCCATTAGCATGTGAGGCATTTTGGCCAAGTCAACAACATAGGTTTCATTGCTAATCGTTTTTCCTAATGCCAATGGCAATTCCATCTCTGCCTCTTGAAAAGATTTTGAGGATACCACAGAACGGAAAGATACGATGGTTGGTTTTTTATTAGGCACTTCAATTCCAATCGTGCCTTTCCCTGGAATAGGGGCGATGATACGAATTCCCAACGCTGAAAGGGAAAGAGCAATATCGTCCTCTAGATTTTTGATCTTTGATATCCGTATGCCTGCAGCGGGAATGATCTCGTAGAGCGTTACCGTAGGGCCGATTGTTGCTTTTATGTCCGCAATTGCAATCTTATAATTGTTTAAAGTCTCAACGATCTTTTCCTTGTTTTCCTCTAGCTCTGCTTCGTTGATCGTAATTCCTTCTTGATTATAAGCTTTTAAAAGATCAACCGTTGGGCCACGATATTTATTTAACTCTAGTGTTGGGTCAACCTCTCCTTGTTCTTTAACTAATTTTTTAGCCAATTTCACTTCAGGTTCCTCTTCAGTTGGCTGGTCAATCTTTAGCTTTAAACCATCTTGTTCATCTTTTTTGTGCTCAGAAACTACTGGCTTCTTAACTGCCGTTCGGATTTCTTCATCTATCGATGCATCTGGTGGAGTAGTCGGTTCTTCTTCATCTATCGCTGGCACATCCACCTTATTTTCTTTGTCAGCATAGACTGAGAACGCTTTTATCACAAGCTCAGGAGTGATTTTAAGGCGAACGACTATAAAGGCGATAAATCCAAAAACCAACAAGCAAGCAAGTCCAATTTTACCGATATAATCTATGGAAAACGCTGAAATTTCAAAACCTACCATTCCGCCAAGCATAGGGAATTGTGGATAAAGGAATCCCAGGAGTAAAGATATCCAAAGTGCGCTTCCGATCGTCCATGACCAAGTACCTAAGGCATTACGCCATGGGATGCCAATAAAAAGGCGGAAACCACTTAAAAGCATAACTAAAACCAAAATAAATGACCCTAATCCAAGGAATTTATAAAGAAAAAAATCAGCAATTGTAGCTCCTAGCTTACTCGCAGCATTGTCAGCTGTAACAGAACGATCTGCAAAATCCATGAGTTTACTTTGATCGCTTTCCCAAGAAAAATAATAGGAAATCATGGAAGAAAGCAATACTACAGCGACCAAGACAATGAACAACCCTAACAGGATTTGACGTTGACGTGATTGCCGTGAAAATTCTATATCTGCCATGAGTTTACAAAACTAAGGATTCTCGAATATAATTGATGACATATTATGAAGAGAGTCGTTTAATTTTTATGTGCATTGCCGCAAAGAGCAAGGTCATAAACGGACTGATCCAGTTGAAAATTGCAAAGAAAAAGTATTGGCTAACATCTACTCCGAGGACTCCTGACTGATAAGCACCACAAGTATTCCATGGGATGAGTACAGAAGTAACCGTTCCTGAATCTTCAAGAGTACGGCTTAAATTTTCGGGTGCTAATCCACGGTCTTTGTAGGCCTTTTCAAACATTTTCCCAGGAACGACAATCGACAGATATTGGTCAGAAGCACTAATGTTGATCGCCAAACAGGAGGCAACTGTACTGGCAAATAGGGTAAAGGTGGTGTTTGCCCAAGCGAGTAAGGCCTTGCTAATCACTGCCAATGCCCCGATGGCATCCATTACCCCGCCAAAGACCATTGCACAGATGATAAGCCAAATGGTACCGAGCATGCCCTCCATGCCCCCCGACTGAAAGAGGTCGGTCAGGGTAGGTACTGTGGATTGAATTTCGGTGGAGACCGTAATCGCATCTATCACCACTCGGTAGGCACCAACCGCACTAAGGGTGGTTTCTCCACTGAGAAGCTGTACCAAATCTTGTTGAAAAATTAAGGCAGACACAGCACCCAATAGCGTTCCGATAAATAAGGCCACTAAGGGCGGCGTTTTTTTAACAATCAAGTAAATCACCACCGCTGGCACAATAAACAATGCGCCGTGTATGGTAAAGACTTTATCAATGGCTTGAAGCAAATACTGTGAATCGGGGGTTGAGGAAGTCGAAAAACCAAACCCTAAGATGATAAAGACCACAAGAGTGACGAGGATACTTGGCACGGTGGTCAGGGTCATGTAGCGGATATGGGTAAAGAGGTCTGCACCTGCCATGGCTGGCGCAAGGTTGGTGGTGTCGCTCAAAGGGGATAGCTTATCACCAAAATAAGCCCCAGAAAGCACCGCACCAGCGACCATCCCCACAGGAACGCCCAAGGCCTTGCCAATGCCAATAAGGGCAATGCCCACCGTGGCAGAGGTTGTCCAACTGCTACCCGTAGCCAATGATATGAGTGCACAGATCACCACACAGGCGGGTAGGAATATGGTTGGATGTAAAATTTGTAGTCCGTAGTATATCATAGCCGGGATTATACCGCCAATCAGCCAAGTGCCTGCCAAGGCTCCAACAAAGAG
>JABHGH010000088.1 GCA_018672145.1 Flavobacteriaceae bacterium | reverse complement strand
CCAAATAAGCTTTTTGAATCGTCAAAAAATCGTCTTCTGCGTGTGCCCACGCAAGTCCGTAAGCTGTATCTGCATCGGTTCTCCCATAGATGTGAGGAACCCCGTAGGCATCTCTAATAATCTCAACATTTTCAGGATTGATTTGACCAAAAATGTTATGTGAAAAGATGCTGCCAATGAGGTGGATGACAAGTATAAGGCAAAACGATTTAGATGTATACTTCATCTATGCAAGTTATCTAAAATCTTACAATTTTCAAGGAAAACGACTTGAGGATTAGGTACATCTAATCTTAATTTCTGTATATTTAAAGAAAAAAGAATGAAAGACAGAAGGTCATTTTTAAAAGAGGTTTGTCCAACGGTAGCCTTTGCTTTTTTTGGATTGAGTTTCCTGGAAGCTTGTAGCTCTGATAGTATCGAAGAAACCAATGCAACAAAACCGACGGGACCAATTGATAGCGGTAGCGACAATGGGTTTACCCAAAGTGGATCAACATTAACAATTGATTTAACGCATCCAAACTTTTCCTCACTCTCCAATGTTGGAGATTGGATGAATGGGAACAGCATTGGGATTTCCATGTTGTTTTTGCGTACGAGCAGCAGTAATATTCAAGCATACACAAATGTTTGTCCTCATGAAGGCACGCAAAACCAGTGGATAAAGAGCGGAAACAATTTTCGTTGTGAAAATCATGGAAGATCATATTCAACGGATTGCTCTCCTTCTGCGGAACTTACGTGCTATTCGACTTCAATTAATGGGGATACCCTTGAGGTGTCAACATAAAATATGCCAACAAAGGATTCCTTTTATAATAACGCTTGTGGGTTTTCTTAAAACAGAAAACATAACGTACTTTTGTATGACGTGAAAAAGGTTATCATTATTGGCTCTGGTTTTTCCTCGCTTTCAGCGGCTTGCCATTTGGCAAAAAAGGGCTTTGAAGTAGAGGTGTTCGAAAAAAATAGTACGCTTGGAGGGCGTGCAAGACAATTTAAACAAGACGGGTTTACTTTTGACATGGGTCCTTCATGGTATTGGATGCCCGATGTCTTTGATCGTTTTTTTGCAGAATTTGGCAAAAAGGTTTCTGACTACTACGAGCTCGATCGTCTTGATCCTGGGTATCAGGTTGTTTTTGGAAAGGACGATGTGTTCCAGGTACATGATAGCATCGAAAAAATTGCAGACCGTTTTGAAAAAGAAGAAAAAGGAAGTGGGAAAAAACTAATTTCTTTTCTCAAACAAGCCAAACGAAACTACGATGTAGCTATTGAGGACTTGGTATATAAACCAGGAATTTCTCCTCTAGAGCTGATCACACCAGTGACTGTCAAAAATGTTGGTCTTTTCCTCACTAATATCCGCAAACAAGTAGAACGAAGTTTTACAAGTTCAAAGTTGCGATCACTCTTACAATTTCCCGTTCTTTTTCTTGGCGCAAAACCAGAACAGACACCTGCATTTTATAACTTTATGAATTATGCAGATTTTGGACTGGGTACATGGCATCCAAAAGGCGGAATGATTCAGATTGTAAATGCAATGGTGTCACTTGCCAAAGAGCTGGGAGTGAGCTTCCACACAGACCACCCAGTCAGTGAAATCATAACCAAGAATAAAAAAGCAACAGGCATACGTGTTGGCGAGACTGTTTTTGAAGCAGATATCGTTGTAAGTGGTGCCGATTACCATCACACAGAATCCTTGCTACAAGCACCACTTAGAGTTTATAGTGAGTCGTATTGGAAGAAAAAAGTATTCGCGCCATCGTCACTTCTCTTTTATATGGGAATTGATAAAAAACTCGATAAGCTTGCCCATCATAACCTCTTTTTCGATGTTGACTTTGAGAAACACGCATCGAGTATTTACGACACACCAGAGTGGCCAAAAGAACCATTGTTCTACGTCAACCTCCCCTCTTCTTCAGATCAAAGCATGGCGCCAAAAGGAAAAGAAGCTTGCTTTATTTTGATCCCCATCGCTCCCGATTTGGAAGACACCCAAGCGTTGCGCGACAAATACTACGACATTGTTCTAACAAGAATGGAAGAACTGACAGGTCAAAAGATTAAAGAGCATGTGATGTTTAAAAAGTCCTTTTGTGTTCTCGACTTTATTCAAGATTACAATTCCTATAAAGGAAACGCCTATGGCATGGCAAATACTTTAAGACAAACCGCTTTTTTACGACCCAAACTCAAAAGCAAAAAAGTAGAAGACTTGTACTTCACAGGCCAATTGACTGTGCCAGGCCCTGGCGTTCCGCCAGCCCTGATTTCAGGAAATATCGTTGCGGATATGATTGCGCCTCTCTAAAATTCCAATGGTATGAAAACTGTTTTCCACCCTTCCGATTCAAGAGGATATGCCAATCATGGCTGGCTAGAAGCTCGCCACAGCTTTAGTTTTGCGAGTTGGTATCAACCCGATCGTCTTCATTTTGGTGCTTTGCGCGTGCTCAACGACGATATCATACAAGGCGGTATGGGCTTTGGTACCCACCCACACGATAATATGGAAATTGTGACCATTCCGCTCAAAGGGGATTTGGAGCACAAAGATTCTATGGGTAATGCAGCGGTCATTCGAGAAGGCGACATTCAAGTGATGAGCGCCGGAACGGGCGTTCAGCATTCGGAGTACAATAACAACCCGGATCAAGACATCAATTTATTTCAGCTGTGGTTGTTTCCCAACAAGCGAAACGTAAGTCCTCGCTATGACCAATTGCCGATTCGCAGTTTGCATCAAAAAAATGCTTTTTTTCAAATTTTGTCTCCATCAGCCGATGATCAAGGAGTTTGGATTCACCAAGATGCATGGATACATATGCTTGATGCTGATCAAGGGCAATCCTTTCATTACGAATTGCATAGTCCAGACCATGGCGTGTATATGATTGTGATTGAAGGGGAAGTGGAGGTTGGCGATCAAACCCTTTCTCGACGTGATGCCATAGGGGTTTGGGAAACCCAAAAGGTGGAAATCAAAACCAAAACAGATACCGAACTTTTTCTGGTTCAAGTGCCCATGCTTCAGCTGACGTAGTCGAATTTTTAGTATATTACATTTTAAATTGTCCCTACCATGAAACAAATCGTACATATCGAAGGGATGACCTGTCAAGGGTGCGCCGCAAATATTGAGGAAGCCATTGCACAACTTCCAGTAGTGGAAACCGTCAAGGCCAATCCCAAAACTGGTATCGTTGAGATTTTGCATCAATCTACACTCCAAACCGATGATATCAAAGCTGTTTTACCGTCCAAGTACGCACTGGTCGATAATCCATCAACAGCGCCTTCAAAAGTCAAACAACTCTTTCCGTTGGGGCTAATTTTTGTGTTCCTGATTGGGGGAACAACAATCATTCATTATCCCATTTTTGAGACAAAGGCAGTTTTACCCGACTTTATGGGCTTGTTTTTTGTGGTGTTTTCGTTTTTTAAGTTTCTCGATCTTAAAGGGTTTCAACAAAGCTTTAGGCGATATGACCCGCTGGCCAAATCCCTTCCTTTATATGGCTTGGTATATCCGTTTGTTGAGCTTGCATTAGGCGTTCTTTTTTTAATGCGCTTGGAAGTTCAACTGGCTCTTTGGCTGACTTTAGGGATTTTGAGCATCACGACCCTAGGGGTAGTCAGGGTATTATTGTCTAAACAACAAATTCAATGTGCATGTTTGGGTTCGGTGCTCAACCTCCCGATGACCGAGGCCACTTTTATTGAAAATGCATTGATGATTGGCATGGCAACCTGGATGCTCTTATAACTGTCCGACAAATATCGACAAAGCGTTTTGGAATTGGGCTTCCAATTT
>JABHGH010000150.1 GCA_018672145.1 Flavobacteriaceae bacterium | reverse complement strand
TTTGACGGAAACGACCTTGTTTACCTTTTAAAGAATCCGAAAGTGATTTCAAAGGTCGGTTAGAATCTGTTTTTACAGCAGAAGATTTACGAGTATTGTCAAAAAGGGAGTCAACAGATTCCTGTAACATACGCTTTTCATTTCTTAGGATAACTTCTGGAGCTTTGATCTCAACCAAACGCTTCAAACGGTTGTTTCTGATGATTACACGTCGGTATAAATCGTTCAAATCTGAAGTTGCAAAACGACCACCATCTAGAGGTACTAAAGGACGTAATTCTGGTGGAATGACAGGTATCGCTTTCATGATCATCCATTCTGGCTTGTTCTCACGATTTTGATTACCATCTTTCAATGCTTCTACAACTTGTAGACGCTTTAAAGCTTCTGTTTTACGTTGTTTTGAAGTTTCAGTGTTGGCTTTGTGGCGCAGTTCAAAAGAGAGTTCCTCTAAATTTATGCGTGATAAAAGCTCAATCAAACATTCTGCACCCATCTTGGCGATGAATTTGTTTGGGTCTGAATCCTCTAAATATTGGTTTTCTTGTGGAAGGGCCTCGGCGATATTGAGGTACTCCTCTTCCGTAAGAAAGTCCATTTTCTTAACTGGTTCACCCTCTTCATTTACTGCGGTTCCAGGTTGAATAACAACGTAACGTTCGTAGTAAATAATCATATCAAGCTTCTTGGATGGTAACCCAAGAAGATATCCAATCTTGTTTGGAAGAGAACGAAAATACCAAATGTGCGCTACAGGAACCACCAAATTGATATGCCCCACACGCTCACGACGTACTTTTTTCTCTGTGACTTCCACACCACAACGGTCACAAATAATTCCTTTGTAACGAATACGTTTGTACTTTCCACAAGCACATTCGTAATCTTTGACTGGGCCAAAGATTCGCTCACAAAAAAGACCGTCTCGTTCTGGTTTGTGTGTTCTATAGTTTATGGTTTCTGGCTTTAAAACTTCACCTCTAGAATCTGCTAAAATTGATTCTGGTGAAGCTAGACCAATGGAAATTTTGTTAAACTTCTTTTGTACTGTATTATCTTGTTTTCTTGCCATTTTTATGGTATATGATAATGTTTTTATTCCTCTAATCTGATGTCTAATCCTAATCCTTTCAGTTCGTGCATCAATACGTTGAACGATTCTGGTAATCCGGGTTCTGGCATTGGTTCGCCTTTTACGATTGCTTCGTAAGTTTTGGCACGTCCAACAACGTCGTCAGATTTTACAGTTAGGATTTCTCGAAGTGTACTTGACGCACCATAGGCTTCAAGTGCCCAAACTTCCATTTCTCCAAAACGTTGACCTCCAAATTGTGCTTTACCACCAAGAGGTTGTTGTGTAATGAGTGAGTAAGGACCGATTGAACGGGCGTGCATCTTGTCGTCGACCATATGTCCTAACTTGAGCATATAAATCACACCAACAGTCGCAGGTTGATCGAAGCGATCCCCTGTTCCACCGTCGTAAAGATAGGTATGTCCAAATCTTGGAATACCAGCCTCGTCTGTAAATTCGTTAATCTGATCCAATGTCGCTCCATCAAAAATTGGTGTTGCAAAAGTTCGACCAAGGTTTTTACCAGCCCATCCAAGAACAGTCTCATAAATTTGACCAATGTTCATTCGCGATGGTACACCTAGTGGATTCAGAACAATATCTACAGGCGTTCCATCCTCTAAGAAAGGCATATCTTCATGACGTACAATACGCGCTACAATACCTTTGTTTCCGTGACGTCCAGCCATCTTATCACCTACTTTAAGCTTACGCTTTTTAGCGATATACACTTTTGCCAGTTTGATGATTCCTGCTGGTAATTCATCCCCAACAGAAATAGTGAATTTTTCTCTTCGAAGTGATCCTTGAAGATCATTTTCTTTAATCTTGTAATTGTGAATTAAGTCTTTTACAAGTTTATTTAACTCAGCATCTGTAGTCCACTTTCCTGCAATGAGGTGGGCATAATCGTCAACTGCATTAAGCATTTTGAGCGTGAATTTTTTTCCTTTAGGGAAAACCTCTTCACCCAAGTCATTGAAAATTCCTTGTGCTGTTTTTCCTCCGACAATGGAGAAAAGTTTTTGCACCAACACAGATTTTAAATCTTCAAATTTAATATCGTAAGCATCTTCAAGTTTTGAGATATCTTCTTTGTCTTGAGCACGTTTGCGCTTGTCTTTAACTGCTCTTGAGAATAATTTTTTCTCGATCACAACTCCATGTAAAGAAGGGGATGCCTTGAGAGAGGCATCTTTAACATCTCCAGCTTTGTCTCCGAAGATTGCTCTTAAAAGCTTCTCTTCTGGTGTTGGGTCTGATTCACCTTTTGGTGTAATTTTACCAATAAGAATATCACCTGGTTTGATTTCAGCACCAATGCGAATCATTCCATTTTCATCGAGATCTTTTGTAGCTTCCTCAGAAACATTTGGAATATCATTTGTTAATTCCTCATTTCCTAATTTAGTGTCTCTTACTTCCAATGAGTATTCATCGATGTGGATAGATGTGAAAATATCATCACGAACTACTTTCTCTGAAATCACAATAGCATCCTCAAAGTTATAACCTTTCCATGGCATGAAGGCAACCTTCATGTTACGCCCAAGGGCAAGCTCACCATTTTGAGTAGCATATCCCTCACAAAGTACTTGTCCCTTAGATACCTTATCGCCTTTTTCAACTATAGCTTTAAGATTCACTGAAGTCCCCTGGTTTGTTTTGCGGAATTTAGTTAAAGGGTAAGTGTAAGTATCAGAGTCAAAACTTACAAGATTTTCATTTTCTGATCTATTGTATTTGATAATAATTTTATCAGCGTCTACATATTCTACCACACCATCAGCTTCAGCATTGACCAAAACTCTAGAGTCTGACGCAACTTGACGCTCTAATCCAGTTCCTACAATAGGTGCTTCTGGACGTAAAAGTGGTACCGCTTGACGCATCATGTTTGACCCCATCAGGGCACGGTTAGCATCATCATGCTCCAAGAATGGAATAAGAGATGCCGATATAGATGAAATTTGATTAGGCGCTACATCTGTGTAATGTACTTGTGCTGGATCAATAACAGGAAAATCTCCTTCTTGACGAGCAATAACTTTATCTAGGGTTATTTTACCATTTTTATCAACGGGGATACTTGCCTGAGCAATGAGTTTTTCTTCCTCTTCTTCAGCGCTGAGATAAATGGGTTCGCCTTTGATATCAACAACTGCGTTTTCAACTTTTCTGTAAGGCGTTTCAATAAAGCCCATAGAATTGACTTTGGCATAAACCGAAAGTGATGAGATGAGCCCAATATTGGGTCCTTCAGGTGTTTCAATTGGACATAAACGGCCATAATGGGTGTAATGAACGTCACGAACCTCAAAT
>JABHGH010000045.1 GCA_018672145.1 Flavobacteriaceae bacterium | reverse complement strand
TAAAAAAAAAAAAATGCAAAATGTAGTCTTTCCATCCGGATTGGGTTACGACAAGTCAAACGATAGAGTTCGAACCCCAAAAGTGAACGCTATTTTTGGCTCAATACCGATTTTATCGAAAGAAATCTCAAACATAAAAAAAGGAGAACCAATTCCTGTGAATCAATTCTCCGATTGCGTGACCTCGACAGGATTCAAACCTGTAACCTTCTGAGCCGTAATCAGATGCGCTATTCAGTTGCGCCACGAGGCCTTTGCGAGGGCAAATATATCTTATTTTACCTAGGTAACAAACTAAATGGCTCGCTTTGTCACATAAGCACGCCAAGCAATTATTGCCAGCTGCAACTTGGAAGCCTTGCTCAGGTCAAGGCCACGTTTTGAGAAACTGGGGAACAGTAATTTATTTATCCTTGCGATCACAATAAAAAAGAATTTTTGCATATGCAAAAGTACAAAAAGTGTTGTGTTGTATCTTCGCAATATGGGAATTGAGATTTTAAAAATTATTGGCGGACTTGTAGGTCTAATTGTTGGGGGAGAATGGTTGTTGCGTTCAGCCGTTGGAACATCAAATAAATTTAAAATCCCAAAAATTGTTATTGGAATGACTGTTGTTTCATTTGCAACCTCATTGCCCGAGCTCATTGTGAGCATTCGTTCAGCGCTTGAAGGATATCCCGATTTAGCATTGGGGAATGTTGTTGGTTCTAACATCGCAAACCTTGGGTTGGTGCTCGGTGTTGTTTTGTTGTTTACGCGAATAGACATTTCTAAAAGTTTTTATCAATCAGATTGGCCCTTGATGTTTGCTGCCTCAGTACTCTTGTGGATATTTCTCCAAAATGGATCAATTTCAAAGATTGAAGGGTTATTTTTTGTTGTTTTACTTATCCTTATGCTCTTGTACCTTTTTCGCTTTAAAGACAATACTGATTTTGAGTACGAAGATCTGAAAACGTCATTGTCATGGACTGGAATCATTTTGTTTGCTGTCTTTGGTGGAGCGTTCCTAGCTTTGGGTTCAGAGCTACTAATACATGGCGCAGTTCGTGTTGCCAATCAAATTGGGGTTAGTGAACGTATCATTGGAATCACTGTTGTCTCTGTTGGAACAAGCATCCCTGAACTTGCAGCTTCACTTGTGGCAGTTGCTAAACGTGAAAATGCAATTTCATTGGGAAATCTTTTGGGATCAAACCTGTTTAACATATTGGCAGTACTAGGAATCACTTCTTTAATTCACCCCTTAACAGTCACTGACAACACCTTACTTGACTTTGATATTTATGTTATGCTAGGGATTGCAGCCATGTTGGTGCCGCTTGTTTTCGTTCCTGTAAAAATGAAAATGTATTGGCGAGATGGATTACTTCTTTTAACACTATATGTTTTGTTTATTGTTAAAACGCTAGCATAAAAAAAAGCACCTCAAAGGGTGCTTTTTTATTATCTAAAGTTCAGAAAAACTAAACCTTTGCAGACTTCACGGTCTTAATGATTCGCGCTGCAATTTTGTAGGGATCTCCGTTAGAAGCTGGTCTTCTGTCTTCCAACCATCCTTTCCAACCTTTTTCAACTGTCATAATTGGAATTCGAATAGAGGCACCTCGATCAGAAACGCCGTAGCTGAATTCGTCGATTGACTGCGTTTCGTGTTCACCAGTTAAACGTTGGTCGTTGTATGCGCCATATACCTCGATATGTTCTTTAACCACAGGGCGGAAAGCTTCACAAATTTTTTCATACGTCTCTTTAGAACCACAAGTTCTGAGCGTAGTATTTGAGAAGTTTGCGTGCATACCAGAACCATTCCAGTCTGTTGCACCTAGTGGTTTTGGATGGTAGTTGATAGACAAACCATACTCTTCAGCTAAACGCTCAAGAATATAACGTGCTACCCACATTTCATCACCAGCTTTCGCTGCACCCATTGCAAATGTTTGGTATTCCCATTGTCCAGGAGCAACCTCAGCGTTTGTTCCTTCGACGTTGATACCAGCATCAAGACATAGGTCAAGGTGACGATCCATAATTTCTCTACCAAATGCATTACTGCCACCAACTGAACAGTAAAACTGCCCTTGTGGAGTTTGGTCTTTAGGGAATCCTAGTGGAAGGTTTGTTTCCGGATCCCAAAGAAAATACTCTTGTTCAAATCCAAACCAGAAATCATCATCGTCATCATCGATAGCTGCTCTACCATTTGATGCGTGAGATGTTCCATCAGGATTCAATACTTCTGTCATGACCAAAAAACCATCTCTACGGGCAGGGTCAGGATAAATAGCCACAGGCTTTAACAAACAGTCTGAAGAACCAGTTATAGCTTGTTGGGTTGAACTACCGTCAAACCCCCACATAGGAACGTCTTCAAGCTTTCCACTAAAATCTTCAATGATCTTAGTTTTACCTCTTAGATTGGCAACGGGTTTATACCCATCCAACCATAAATATTCAAGTTTTGACTTACTCATAATAAAATTTTTACTCAACAAATGTAATTTTTTTTGAATCTCCCCATCAATTCATAGGGGGTAAACTATAAACATCTTATTAAGTTTTATGAACACCCTATTTTTATACAGGGTAAACTTATTTTTTAATAATTTTCTCAATTCATAATGAGAATATTGCAGTTTTTGGACTAGTGATTTGGGATATAATTGCTTATTTTTGATTAAAATCTACTTTTATGTCTACAATTCGTTTTTCGGCTGTACAAACCGCATCCCAACGCCAACCCATTGAATCACAAGAGCATCAAGATCGATCACAGTTATTTGCTACGCATGTGTTTAATAAAAAATCAATGCGAGCCTATCTTACAAAAGAAGCCTATCAGCAAGTTTGTATGGCCATTGACAAGGGAACTCAAATCGATAGAAAAGTAGCCGATCACGTTGCTGCTTCTATGCGTGATTGGGCCTTATCCAAAAAAGCGACACACTACACCCACTGGTTCCAGCCCCTAACAGGAGCGACTGCTGAAAAACACGATGCCTTTTTTGATATGGCATCAGATGGAACAGCACTTGAAAATTTTGAAGGTGCACAGCTAGTTCAACAAGAGCCTGACGCTTCGAGTTTTCCAAGTGGTGGTATTCGGAATACTTTTGAAGCACGTGGCTATACCGCTTGGGACCCCACATCCCCCGCTTTTATTTACGGCACTACTCTTTGTATTCCTACAATTTTCGTGTCTTATACCGGTGAAGCACTTGACAATAAGACACCTCTTTTGCGTGCATTACAAGCAGTTGATCACGCTGCAACAGATGTGGCTCAATTTTTTGATAAGACTGTCAACAAGGTTATTGCCACATTAGGGTGGGAACAAGAATATTTTTTAATTGATAAATCATTGGCACAGAGTCGTCCTGACATTGTGCTTACAGGTCGTACACTTTTAGGTCATGCCCCTGCTAAAGGACAACAGCTTGATGATCATTATTTTGGCTCAATACCAAACAGAGCATTATCATTTATGCGAGAATTGGAGCATGAATCAATGTTGCTTGGGATCCCTGTAAAAACTCGTCACAATGAGGTGGCGCCAAACCAATTTGAGCTGGCACCTATTTTTGAGGAAGCAAATCTATCGGTTGATCACAACGCATTATTGATGGATATTATGGGTAAGATTGCGAACAAGCATAATCTAAAAGTACTGCTCCATGAAAAACCATTTGCTGGAATTAACGGTTCAGGAAAACACAACAATTGGTCCTTACAAACTGATACTGGTGTGAATTTGTTGAGCCCAGGAAAAACACCGATGCGTAACCTTCAGTTTCTCACTTTTTTCATCAATACGATTAAGGCGGTTAAGGATTACGAGTTCTTATTGCGCTCTTCAGTGGCGAGTGCCAGTAACGATCACCGATTAGGAGCCAATGAAGCACCACCTGCAATATTGTCTGTTTTTATAGGTGAACACCTAACCAAGGTTCTTGACGACCTTGAAAATGTATCTGAAGGGAAACTTTCACCGAAAGAAAAAACCGATCTTAAGTTGAATGTTGTTGGTAAGATTCCTGAAATATTGTTAGATAATACAGACCGAAACCGAACGTCACCTTTTGCCTTTACAGGTAATAAATTTGAATTTCGTGCGGTTGGCTCGTCAGCAAATTGTGCCAATCCAATGACTGTGGTAAACACGATTGTCGCTAATCAATTGAAATCTTTCAAAAAGGAAGTCGATAAGCTGGTCAAGACCAAAAAGTTAAAAAAAGATGATGCAGTTTTCAATGTGTTACGTGATTATATCAAGAAATTACGACCCATTCTTTTTGAAGGAGACGGATACAGCGATTCATGGGCAAAAGAGGCGAAGCGTCGTGGATTGTCAAACACGCCAAAAACACCAGATGCTTTAAAAGCTCGTATTGATAAAAATACGGTTGCACTTTTTGAAAGTATGGGAGTGATGAACGCGACCGAAGTACAAGCACGATATGAGGTGCAAGTTGAAGAGTATGTCATGCGTATTCAAATTGAAAGTCGTGTCTTAGGGGATATTGCTCGAAATCATATTATTCCGACTGCGGTACGTTATCAAAACACACTTATTGAAAATGTTCGTGGACTGAAAGAGATTTATGGAAATCAATACACCAAGCATGCAAGTGAACAAATGGATTTGATTGAAAAAATCTCTGCTCACATCGCTAATCTAAATCGAGGAGTCACTGACATGATCAATGCTCGTAAAAAGGCAAATGCGATATCGAACAATGAGCAGCGTGCACAGTTGTACTGCAATGAAGTACTTCCTTTATTTGACGAAATCCGATACAATTCTGACCGATTAGAACTAATGGTTGATGATGAGTTGTGGTCAATGGTGAAGTATCGTGAACTTTTGTTTTTACGATAAGCTTCAAACGGATATCTTTGCTAAAAACATAACTCATGGCCGACAAACGCTATAATCTTCGTGGGGTATCCGCTACCAAAGATGATGTGCACAAGGCGATAGCTTCCATAAACAAGGGCTTGTTTCCAAATGCGTTTTGCAAGATTGTCCCTGACTATCTAACCCAAGATCCAAATCATTGCATTGTAATGCATGCTGATGGGGCAGGTACCAAGTCTTCGCTGGCCTACATGTATTGGAAAGAAACTGGTGATTTATCGGTCTGGAAGGGGATAGCCCAAGATGCACTTATCATGAATGTTGATGATTTGTTGTGCGTTGGTGCAGTTGATAATATTATACTCTCTTCGACCATAGGGCGTAACAAAAACAAAATAACTGGAGAAGTTATCGCCGCTATTATTCAAGGGATGGAGGAGCTTATCGCTGAATTGGCTAGTCATGGTGTGCATATTCACAGTACGGGAGGCGAGACCGCCGATGTAGGGGATTTGGTGCGAACGATTATTGTTGATTCTACAGTTACCGCAAGGATGAAGCGCGAAGACGTGATTGATAATGCAAACATTCAAGCAGGAGATGTGATTGTGGGATTGGCCTCCTTTGGGCAATCTACTTATGAAAGTGAGTACAATGGCGGCATGGGAAGCAATGGATTGACTTCGGCGCGCCATGATGTATTTTCTAAACTCCTAGCCAAAAAATATCCCGAAAGCTTTGATCCTGATGTGCCTAACGAATTGGTTTATTCAGGGCATAAAGCCCTTACAGACCCCACCGAGACCCCTCTTGATGCAGGAAAGTTGGTGCTGTCCCCAACTAGAACCTATGCACCCATTATCAAAGCGATTTTAAATCAAGTTGATCGTAAGCAGATCCATGGAATGGTGCATTGTAGTGGAGGGGGCCAAACCAAAATTTTACATTTTATCGATGAGCTCCATGTCATTAAAGACAACTTGTTTGACACACCTCCTTTGTT
>JABHGH010000048.1 GCA_018672145.1 Flavobacteriaceae bacterium | reverse complement strand
CCGAGCCGGATTCTGAAAAAGCTATTGAATATTATGCTTCGCTTGATGATGTGGATGTGTACGCCATGATAAAAGCAGGTGTACAACACCAAGACAATGTCTTTTCATCACTTTGTACGATGATTATAACTCGACGCTTACCTAAAATCAAAGTAAGTAACACTCGATATGAGTCTGATTTTATTGAAGCAAAAAAAGAGGAAATATCTGCAAAGACAGGGTATAATGCCAATGAATTAACATACTTTGTTTTTGATGGAAAAATGGAGAACATGGCATATAGTATGGAACAATCCCCTATCATTTTAGTAGATAAAAAAGGCCAAGAAAATGAGCTGTTAGCTGGATCAGACGAGTCCAATTTAAAAATGCTAACTAAACCAGTTACCAAGTATTACTGTTGTTACCCGAAATAATCACTCCTTTTTGTTACTTTTGCAGCGATGGAATATACTGCTTCCCAGATAGCTGAAATCCTTGATGGTTCTATAGAAGGTGATCCGAAAGCTTCTGTTTCGTTTATGGCGAAAATTGAAGAGGCCAAAAAGGGTGCTCTGGCTTTTTTAGCCAATCCTAAATACACCCCTCATGTGTATACTACAAAAGCAACCATTACTTTGGTAAGTACAAGTTTTTCTCCTGACAAAGAAATCGAAACCACACTCATCAAGGTCAATGATCCGTATCAATCGTTCACAAAAATGTTAACGCATTTTAACGGAGCTGGTAAGAAAAGAAACGGCATTCATAAGCAAACGGTAATCGACGAGTCCCTCACCCATGGAGAAGGTTTGTTTGTTGGACCCTTCAGTTCAATAGAAGCAAATGTTACATTAGGCTCGAATGTTAAGATTCATGCCAATGTATGCATAGAGTCCGATGTGATTATTGGTGACAATACAGTAATTTTCTCTGGAACTAAAATTTTAGCAAAATCTCAAATTGGCGCAAATTGCATTATTCACAACAATGTTGTTGTTGGCGCTGACGGCTTTGGATTTAGTCCAACAACGGATGGATCATATGATAAAATTCCACAAACTGGCTCTGTACTCATCGAAGATGATGTTGAAATCGGAGCAAACACAACTATTGACCGTGCGACCTTAGGATTTACGATCATTCGTAAAGGCGTGAAGCTCGACAACTTGATTCAAGTTGCTCACAATGTTGAAATCGGAGCTCATACCGTTATTGCAGCACAATCTGGTGTTGCCGGATCAACCAAAGTAGGTAGCCATTGCGTCATTGGAGGGCAAGTTGGCATTGGCGGTCATTTGAAAATTGGTGATCGCGTACATGTTCAAGCAAAATCTGGCGTGTTGCGCAATCTAAAAAATGATGAAAAAGTGATGGGAATGCCTGCTATTGATTATTACAATTACAACAAATCCTATGTTCACTTTAAAAATTTACCCAAACACATGGACACCTTACACAAACTCGATAAAAAAATTATAAAAGATGGCTAATCAGACGACTATAGCGAATTCAATTACTTTAAAAGGTGTTGGAATTCACACAGGAGAAGAAGTGACAATGACTTTTAAACCAGCTCCTGCCAATCACGGATATGCTTTTCAGCGTATTGACTTGGAAGGGAGCCCTATTATTGAAGCGTTAGTGCAACACGTGGTGGATACCAAACGAGGAACAACCTTGCAAAAAAATGGCGTTACCATTCACACCGGCGAGCATGTACTTGCTGCTCTCGTTGGATGTGAAATCGACAATGTTATTATTGAACTCAATTCCTCTGAACCCCCAATTATGGACGGCTCTTCCAAGTTTTTTGTTGAGGCACTTGAAAAAGCGGGTCTCAAAGAGCTAGAAGCTAACAGAGACGAATACGTTGTAAATGAAAACATATCATACACTGATGAGGAGACAGGCAGTGAAATCACCTTGTTACCTGCTGACAATTATCAGGTAACGACAATGGTTGACTTTGGCACAAAAGTACTGGGTACTCAAAATGCCACATTGAAGGACCTCAGTGAATTTAAAAAGAACTTTGCTAATGCACGTACTTTTAGCTTCCTTCACGAACTCGAAATGCTTTTAGAGAACGGCCTGATCAAAGGAGGGGACCTCAACAATGCCATTGTATACGTTGACAAAGAACTCTCGGAGGAAACAATGGATCGTTTATGCAAAGCATTCAATAAGAAGTCCATCTCAGTGAATTCAAATGGGATCTTAGACAATCTGAATCTTCACTATCCCAACGAAGCAGCACGCCACAAATTATTAGATGTTGTTGGCGATTTGGCATTGATTGGAACAAGGATCAAAGGAAAGGTCATTGCAACGAAACCAGGTCACTACATCAATACGCAGTTTGCTAAAAAGATGGCGAAAATCATCAAAGACGAAAAGCGAAATCATGTGCCACAATATAACTTGAACGCTCAACCAGCCTTGGACGTCAATCAAATCATGGATATCCTTCCGCATAGACCGCCTTTCTTATTGGTTGACAAGGTTCTTGAGATTAGTGACAAGCACGTTGTTGCTGTTAAAAGCGTAACAATGAATGAACCTTTCTTTCAAGGACATTTTCCTGGCCAACCGGTCATGCCTGGTGTTCTTCAAATTGAAGCGATGGCACAAGCTGGCGGCGTACTAGTTCTTAATTCTGTCCCTGATCCAGAAAATTACCTGACTTTCTTTATGAAAATCGAAAACGCAAGGTTTAAACACCCTGTTGTGCCAGGAGACACCCTAGTTTTTAAACTTGAATTGTTATCACCTATACGAAGAGGGATTTGTCATATGCAAGCCTACGCTTATAGCCGTGGTCGATTGACAACAGAGGCGAAAATGATGGCGCAAATAGTTAAAAAAAAACAAGTTAAAATATGAACCAACCGTTAGCATACGTTCATCCTAGAGCAATCATTGCCAAAAATGTAGTTATTGAACCATTTACAACGATCAACAAGGATGTAGAAATCGGTGAAGGCACATGGATTGGTTCGAATGTAACCATCATGGAAGGTGCTCGAATTGGGAAAAACTGTTCTATTTTTCCTGGTTCAGTCATTGCTGCCGTTCCACAGGATCTTAAATTTAATGGGGAAGCATCAACTGCAGAGATTGGTGACAACACCACAATTCGTGAGTGTGTTACGATCAACAGAGGAACTTCTTCTCGTGGTAAAACAGCCATCGGGAAAAATGCTTTGATTATGGCATACTCTCACATTGCACACGATTGCATTGTAGGTGATCATTGTATTTTTTCTAATAACAGCACTTTAGCTGGCCACATTACTGTTGGCGACCATGTGATATTGGCGGGTATGACTGCTATACATCAATTTTGTTCGATTGGGAGTCACTCTTTTATCGCTGGCGGTTCGTTAGTGCGTAAAGACGTCCCTCCATTTGTAAAGGCTGCTCGTGAGCCGATTTCGTATGTGGGAATCAATTCTGTTGGATTACGACGTCGTGGATTTACCAGTGAAAAAATTAGAGAGATTCAAAACATCTATCGAATTCTCTATCAAAAAAGCTTTAACAACACACAAGCTGTTCAAATTATTGAAGCGGAGATGGAAGTGTCATCTGAAAGAGATGAGATTTTACAATTTATTCGCAATTCACAACGAGGTATCATGAAAGGATACTCACAATCATCATAAAAAATTATGACTTCTACATCAGATATTAGAAAGGGGCTTTGCATTCGATATAACAACGACATTTTTAAAGTCATTGAATTTTTACATGTCAAACCCGGAAAAGGTCCAGCGTTTGTACGCACTAAACTCAAAAGTGTGACTTCTGGAAAGGTGATTGATAACACGTTTTCAGCAGGACATAAAATTGATGATGTACGTGTAGAAACTCGTAAATTCCAGTTTCTATATAATGATGCAGGTACTTATCATTTTATGAACACTGATGATTACAACCAAATAGAGCTACAGAAAGACATTTTGGATGCACCTGATTTGATGAAAGAAGGAGAACTTGTTACTGTGATGACCAATGCAGATGATGGAATTCCGTTGTCTGTTGATATGCCATCAAGTGTAGTTTTAGAAGTAACGCACAGTGAACCTGGCGTTAAGGGAAACACAGCAACAAACGCAACAAAACCCGCTACCTTAGAAACAGGGGCGAAAATAAATGTTCCTTTGTTTATTAATGAGGGGGACAAAATCAAAGTTGACACTGAAAAAGCAACATACATCGAACGAATTAAAGAATAAAAATGAGCGTACTTGTAAATAAAGATTCAAAAATCATCGTGCAGGGATTTACAGGGAGTGAGGGGACTTTTCACGCCCAACAAATGATTGAATACGGGTCTCAAGTCGTTGGAGGTGTAACGCCGGGAAAAGGCGGACAGTCCCATCTCGATAAGCCCGTTTTTAACACTGTAAAACAAGCCGTAGATACTGTAAACGCCGATACGAGCATTATCTTTGTGCCGCCTGCTTTTGCTGCGGACGCAATTATGGAAGCCGCAGATGCAGGAATCAAAGTTATTGTCGCTATCACGGAGGGAATCCCTGTTGGAGACATGATCAAAGCTGCTGCTTACGTCAAAGAAAAAAATGCTCGACTGGTTGGACCCAACTGTCCAGGTGTTATCACTCCTGGAGAAGCCAAAGTTGGTATCATGCCAGGCTTTGTGTTTAAAAAGGGAAAAGTTGGCATTGTTTCCAAATCTGGAACATTGACCTACGAGGCTGCCGACCAAGTTGTCAAAGAAGGCTTAGGCATAACAACTGCCATTGGTATTGGTGGGGATCCAATCATTGGAACGACTACCAAAGATGCTGTTGAACTTCTTATCAATGACGAAGAAACCGAGTGTATTGTCATGATTGGTGAAATCGGAGGACAACTCGAAGCAGATGCTGCTCGTTGGTTACACGAACAAGGCAACCCTAAACCAGTTGTAGGTTTTATTGCTGGGGAAACTGCACCAAAGGGAAGAACAATGGGACATGCTGGAGCAATTGTAGGTGGCACTGAGGACACTGCAGAAGCCAAGAAAAAAATCATGGCAGACTGTGGAATTCATGTGGTAAATTCACCTGCTGAAATCGGAAAAAAAGTCGCTCAAATCCTAAAGTAAGTTTATGAAATTACTCGAAAACAAAAACGTATTAATTACTGGCGCTAGTCGTGGTATTGGACGAGGTATTGCCCATGTGTTTGCAAAACACGGTGCCAATGTTGCTTTTACATATAGTTCATCTATAGATGCTGCCAATGCACTCGAAAGAGAATTGCACGATTTTGGCGTGTCTGCAAAGGGCTATCAGTCAAATGCAGCTGACTTTGAACAAGCCCAAGAACTAGCATCTCAAGTTCTCACTGACTTTACATCAATCGATGTACTCATCAACAACGCAGGGATTACCAAGGACAACCTGTTGATGCGTATTACAGAAGATGATTTTGATAAAGTGATTGAAGTCAACCTAAAATCGGTTTTTAATCTCACAAAAGCAGTACAACGCACCATGCTCAAACAACGTAGTGGAAGTATTATAAATATGAGCTCTGTTGTTGGCGTAAAAGGAAATGCTGGACAGTCTAACTATGCAGCATCAAAAGCGGGGATTATTGGTTTTTCGAAGTCAATTGCCCTTGAACTAGGTTCACGAAATATTCGTTGTAATGTTATCGCACCTGGTTTTATAGAAACCGAAATGACAGCAAAACTATCTGAAGATGTTGTTGCTGGATGGCGAGCAGGAATCCCCCTCAAAAGAGGCGGAACTCCTGACGATGTAGCCAATGCATGTGTATTTTTAGCTTCAGACTTGTCAAGTTACATCACTGGACAAGTAATTCATGTAGATGGAGGAATGCTTACTTAATTTTTAAATAATAAATATGAAAACAGTACCTAAACTTGGACTTCCGTTAGTCGTTTTGGGCTTTATTGCCTTAATTTTTCTATTCAAATCAGCTGTAAACATCGGATACGGTGAAGCAGGTGTCGTTTGGAATCGATTTAGTGGGGGAACCGTAACAGACAAACCCGCTCTTGGAGAAGGGTTTCACATTATAGCACCTTGGAACAAGGTTTATATCTATAACGTCAAGCAACAAGAAGAATTTGAAAGCGGAATGCGGGTCTTATCTTCAAACGGACTTGAGATTTCACTCGACGTATCTGTGTTATATCAACCAAAAATTGATGTTTTGGGATCCTTGCACCAGACAAAAGGAGAGGATTACCTAAATATCGTGATCGTTCCTGAAATTAGAGCAGTTGCACGATCCGTTATTGGGCGCTATACACCAGAGCAATTATATTCAACAAAGCGTGATGCGATCCAAAACGAAATCTATGAGGAAACAAAAAAGAAAGTAGAACCTCAATTTGTACAGATTAACTCTGTTCTTGTGCGTGACGTAACACTTCCTCCTTCAATTAAAGAGGCGATCCAACGTAAACTCACCCAAGAGCAAGAAGCACTTGAATATGAGTTCCGTTTAGAGAAAGCAAAGCAAGAAGCTGAAAAAGTTCGTATTGAAGCCGAAGGTAAAGCCCTCGCAAACCGTATATTAAATGCTTCCTTGACACGTAACATTCTCTTAGAGAAAGGTATTGAAGCAACGGTAAAGCTGGCTGAATCTAACAATTCTAAGGTCGTTGTCATCGGGAGCGGTAGTGAAGGGTTGCCTATAATTTTGGGCAATCAATAGTAAATTTTTCAAAATTTTGTTTGATATTTGCAATTGAAATGAAAAAAAACACACATATCCATCACAACACTTATTTCGCTCAAACGAGTTGATTTGGATGTGTTTATGTATTCAAAACCCGTTTGAGATTCAAACGGGTTTTTTTGTTACAAAAATATTGAAATCGTGAAAAAAAAGTTACATATCGCCGTTCAAAAGTCGGGTAGACTCAACAAAGATTCACTGCAGTTACTCAGTGATTGTGGAATCTCCATCGACAATGGCAAAGATCAGTTAAAAGCCATTGCGCGCAATTTCCCTATGGAAATATATTATTTGCGGAATGGGGATATCCCACAGTACCTTCGTGATGGCGTCGTTGATATCGCAATTCTTGGTGAAAATCTATTGGTTGAAAAAGGAGCAGACATCAACATCAAAGAAAAGTTAGGATTTTCAAAATGTCGTGTGTCAATTGCTGTCCCTAAAGAGGTTAAATACGAAGGGGTTCAGAGTTTGAAAGGAAAAAAAATCGCCACTTCCTATCCGAATACCGTCAATGACTTTTTAAAAGAAAAAGGGATAGATGCTGATCTTCACATTATTAACGGTTCAGTGGAAATTGCACCAAATATTGGGCTTTCTGATGCGGTTTGTGACATTGTCTCAAGCGGATCTACCTTATTCAAAAACAATCTCAAAGAAGTTGAGGTTCTGTTTACTTCTGAAGCCGTGCTTGCTGCGAGCGACACCCTTGACGCTGAGAAAAATGAACTTTTGGAGAAGCTACAATTTCGAATCCAATCGGTTCTAAAAGGGAGACAATCAAAATATATTTTGATGAATGTGCCGAATAGTAGCATTGAGAAAATATCTTCGATACTCCCTGTTTTAAAATCACCAACGGTATTGCCATTGGCCGAACCGGGATGGAGTTCTTTACACTCCGTTGTGAACGAAGGAACTTTTTGGAAAGTTATTGATGAATTAAAGGAAGCTGGCGCACAAGACATATTGGTTTGTCCTGTGGAAAAAATGGTATTATGAAAAGTGTTTTCAACCCATCATCCGATCAGTGGGAAGTGTTGACAGCGCGTCCTACTGCTTCTCTAGAAGATGTTATGCCAATTGTCGATGAGGTCTTTACAGATATTCAGTCTCATGGAGATGATGCTTTACGTAAGTACAGCACCAAGTTTGATGGCTATGCGCCAAAAACTCTAGAAGTTCCTTTGGCGGACTTGCAAAACGCCGCAAATGAACTGTCAGGGGATCTAAAGTCTGCTATTGATAAAGCCTATGACAATATTTATGCCTTTCACCTTGCGCAACAAACAGAACGTGTCCATGTCAGCGTGCAGGATGGGGTAAAGTGTTGGCAAGAAAAGAGACCTATTGAAAAGGTTGGGTTGTATATCCCTGGTGGAACAGCTCCTTTATTTTCGTCTATTTTAATGCTCTCCATTCCTGCAACTATCGCTGGTTGTCGTGAAATCGTGTTATGTACGCCTCCAAATGAATCGGGGTTACTTGCGCCTGCTATTCGCTACGCAGCTTTTAAATGTGGCGTGACTCGTCTTTTTCAGGTCGGAGGGATCCAAGCGGTTGGAGGAATGACTTTTGGCACAGAAAGCATCCCTAAAGTGTATAAAATTTTGGGTCCTGGCAATCAGTATGTTACTGCTGCTAAACAAAAAGCAACCCAATATGGTGTGTCCATTGATATGCCTGCTGGGCCAAGTGAATTGTTGGTTGCTGCAGATGATAGCGCAAGAGCCACTTATGTCGCGGCCGACCTCTTATCACAAGCAGAACACGGAGTGGACAGCCAAGTGGTTTTAGTAAGCACAAGCAAAACATTTATAGAAGAGGTACAAAAAGAAATTGACGGTCAACTTCCAGCACTCCCAAGAAGTGAAATTGCTGCAAAAGCGCTGCAAAACTCTACTGCTATATTCTTTGAAGATCAAAAAAATGCGATTGATTTTATCAATCAATATGGACCAGAGCACTATATTATTTGTATGGCGGAAGAAGATGATTTTGTCAATAGTGTTTCAAATGCAGGCTCAGTTTTTATTGGAAATTACACTCCTGAAAGTGCCGGCGATTATGCCTCGGGCACTAATCACACCTTACCTACAAATGGGTACGCTAAGCAATATAGCGGGGTAAATCTTGATAGTTTTCTTAAGGCAATTACCTTTCAGAAAATTAGTCCAACAGGTTTAAAAGACCTCGGACCAACCATTGAGACCCTTGCTGATGCGGAAGGCTTGTTTGCACACAAAAATGCTGTTTCTCTTCGATTAAAAGATTTGTCATGAGTTTTGATATTCGCAAAATTGTTCGGCCGCACATCGTTAATCTTAAGCCATATTCTTCGGCAAGGGATGAATTTGACCCCACAGAAAAGGAATATGTCTATTTAGATGCAAACGAAAATCCATTTCCCAATGGAGTAAATCGATACCCGGATCCGCAACAACGCAATCTTAAAAAGGTTCTTGGCCATCGACTTGGCGTGGGCACTGAGCAGTTACTCCTCGGCAATGGAAGTGATGAAATCTTAGACCTTATATTCCGTGCATTTTGTACACCAAATACAGATAGAATCATCACAATGCCACCCACTTACGGGATGTATAAGGTGTTAGCAGAAATCAATTGCATCACTTTAGATGAAGTGTCTTTAAGTGATGATTTTCAGTTAGTTACAAAAGATATTATTAAACGTATTTCACCACAAACAAAAGCGATTTTCTTGTGTTCACCAAACAATCCGAGCGGAAACTCGTTTCGTGCTGAAGATATTCAAAAGTTACTTGAATCTTTTTCCGGTATTGTCGTTGTTGACGAGGCATATATAGACTTCGCCCCACAAGAAAGCTGGGTATCTCAACTTTCTACATATCCCAACCTTATCGTCACGCAAACGCTTTCCAAGGCATATGGTATGGCGGGTATTCGACTTGGAATTTGTGTTGCGAGCAAAGATATCATTTCTATACTCCATAAAATCAAGCCACCCTACAACATCAATTCATTGACACAGGAACGTGCTATTGAAGAGCTCTCCAACAGCAAAAAATACATAGCACAGGTGCAACTTCTCCTTGAGGAACGAAAACGACTAGAGGTACAACTTCAATCAACATCGTTTGTGGACGTTGTGTATCCTAGTGACGCCAATTTTTTATTGGTTCGTGTCGATGATGCAGCGAAACGCTATCATCAGCTTGTAAAGGAAGGGGTTGTGGTACGCAATAGGAGTAACCAGCAAGGCTGTGCAGAATGCCTACGGTTTTCTGTTGGCACCGCAGAAGAAAACAAAAAACTGATTTCCATTTTAAACCGATTGTCATAGATGAAAAAGGTACTATTTATTGATCGTGATGGAACACTGGCTCTAGAACCAGATGATTTCCAACTCGACAGTTTTGATAAGTTGACGTTTTATCCCGAAATGTTCACCTATTTGGGGCGCATTGCCAAAGAACTCGATTACACCCTGGTGATGGTTACCAATCAAGATGGGCTGGGCACATCTCATTTTCCAGAAGATCAATTTTTGCCCATACATGAACACATGATGACCGCCATGAAGAACGAGGGAATCATCTTTGAGGAAGTCTGCATTGACAAAAGTTTACCAGCAGATAATGCACCAACACGCAAGCCAAAGACAGGAATGCTCAAAAAGTATTTATCAGACGATTACGACATGGAAAACTCCTATGTGATTGGAGATCGATTGAGTGATATGCAGCTCGCTGTAAATCTTGGTGCACAGGGGGTTTGGCTCAAGCACGACGATCGTTTGAACGAAGAACCAGATGCTACCACCAAAACAGCTATTGCGATTACAACTTCGAATTGGGGTGATGTTTATAGTATGCTAAAGGCAGGCGAACGTGAATGTGTGCACAAACGCACCACCAAAGAAACAGACATTTCCATTGTATTAAACCTAGACGGAACAGGGCAGAGCACAATAGACACAGGCATTGCATTTTTTGATCACATGCTCGATCAATTGGCGCGTCACGGAGGTATAGACATTGAACTAACGACCAAAGGAGATTTGGAGGTTGACGAACACCACACCATAGAAGACACTGCCATTGCCTTGGGAGAGGCCTTCCGAGCAGCATTAGGAAGTAAGCTGGGCATTGAACGCTATGGGTTTTGCCTGCCAATGGACGATTGTCTTGCACAGGTAGCCATTGATTTTGGCGGACGTTCTTGGCTGATGTGGGAAGCAAAATTTGGACGTGAGATGATTGGTAAAATGCCAACCGAAATGTTTTTTCACTTCTT
>JABHGH010000075.1 GCA_018672145.1 Flavobacteriaceae bacterium | reverse complement strand
CACACAATTCCATTGATTCACCAAAACGAACTGTTCGTACAGTATCACCGTATTTTTCTCCAAAGAGTGCCATTGCGCCACTGTCAATAGCTAGTTGAAAAGGAACGTTTGAATCTACCTTACATTCAATTTGCTCCTGAATTCTTGCGTTTACAAAGGCTTCGACTGCCACCAATTCTTCTTGAGTCAACTTGGAGAAATGTGAGAAGTCGAAACGCAAATATCCCGATCGAACCATCGATCCTTTTTGTGATACGTGTGGTCCTAAAATACTGCGAAGTGCTTGGTGCAACAAGTGAGTAGCTGTGTGATTACTCGAAGTAGCATCACGTTTTTGTTTATCAACAACAGCTGTATAAGTAGCACCTAAGTCAGCAGGAAGCTGATTTGCAGTGTGCACAATTATATTGTTTTCACGTTTAGTGTCATAGATATAAGTGACATTTCCATTAGGTGCCTCCAAGTAGCCTTTATCGCCCACTTGGCCACCACCCTCGGGGTAGAAAGGGGTCATATTGAAAATTAGTTGATATAAATCTCCGAAACTGTTAGTGATTTTTCGATAGCGAACAATGCGAACAGGTGTTGTTAGCATCTTGTAACCCAGAAATTCTTGCTCAGTATCATCAATAAGTTGAACCCAATCTTCTGCATCGACTTGAGCAGCTGCCCGCGAACGCGCCTTTTGCTTTTCCATTTCTTTAGCAAAATCCACCTCATTGAGGGTCATACTATTTTCGGAGAGTATAAGTGCTGTTAGGTCAATAGGAAACCCAAAAGTATCATACAACTCAAATGCTTGTGCGCCGGACAACTCTTTGCTAGTATTGGAAGAAATAAGTTGATGTAGCATTACTAGACCTTGAGCCAAGGTTCGTAAAAAAGACTGTTCTTCTTCTTTGATCACATTCTGAATAAAATTTTGCTGCTCCTTCAATTCAGGAAAAGCAGCTCCCATTTGTGCTGTCAAAGTTTCTACTAAGGCATAAATAAATGGTTCTTTTTGGTTTAGAAAAGTATAGCCATACCGGATGGCACGACGGAGAATTCGTCGAATTACATAGCCTGCGCCGTTGTTGGAAGGAAGCTGCCCGTCGGCAATAGAAAACGATACTGCACGTAGGTGGTCGGCAATAACTCGAATTGCGATATCTACCGATTCTACTTTGCCATACGCAGATGCTGTACGTGTTTCGATTTCTCTGATAAGTGGGATAAATATATCCGTATCATAGTTGGACTGCACACCTTGAGCAACCATACAGAGTCGTTCAAAGCCCATTCCCGTATCAATATGCTTATGAGGAAGTTTTTCTAAAGAGCCATTTGCCTTTCTGTTAAATTCTATAAAAACTAGATTCCAGACTTCAACAACCTGGGGATGGTCTTTATTGACCAACTCCGCCCCTGGGGTTTTTGACTTATCTTCAGCTGATCGGATATCAACGTGGATTTCTGAACAAGGACCACAAGGGCCTTGATCGCCCATTTCCCAGAAATTATCCTTTTTGGAGCCCATTAATATACGCTCTGAATCGATATGTGATTTCCAAAAATCAATGGCTTCCTTATCTGTTCCTAAACCTTCCGATTGATCTCCTTCAAAAACGGTTACATACAAACTACTTTTGTCAATTTTCATCACTTCGGTTAGAAACTCCCATGCGTAAGCTATGGCTTCTTCCTTGAAATAATCTCCAAAGCTCCAATTTCCAAGCATTTCAAATAAGGTGTGGTGGTAGGTGTCTTTGCCTACTTCTTCTAAATCGTTATGCTTGCCAGAAACACGCAAACACTTTTGCGTATCTGCCACGCGTTTGTCTGTTGCGTTTTTGTGTCCCAAAAAATATTCTTTAAAGGGATTCATTCCAGCGTTGACAAACAGCAGTGATGGGTCGTTTTTATTGACGAGCGGAGCCGAAGGAACAATTTTGTGAGATTTGGATTGGAAAAATTCAAAAAACTTTTGCCGTATTTCTTGCGCCTTCATATTGTCCCTTTAGTTTGCAAATAAAAGAAGTTGAGAGAACATTTTTTATATTTGCAATGATTTGCTATTAATAGATTGTAAAATTAGCACATTTTAACAAATGCCAAAGTATAAGTTTTATTACGATCAAGAGACCCTCTCCTACAAGAGAATTGAAGTTAAAAACAGCGTTCGATTTCGTAACGCTTTCGTGTTTTTGACTGTTTCTGCACTCTTTGGTTTCGCCATGTTACTGGCACTTCTTTCCTCTCCTGCCATAGAAACGCCAAAAGAAATTTCGCAAGCAAGAGAGATTAAAAACTATCAACTACAGTTTGAGCAGCTCAATCGAAAGATGACACAAATCGAAAATGTTCTCGATAATCTTCAAGATCGTGACAATGAAATATACCGTGTGATCTTCGAAGCAAACCCCATATCAGATGATGTTCGTAAAGCCGGCTTTGGCGGAGTAAATCGCTATACCGATCTTGAAGGGTATGACAATTCCAAATTGGTGATTAATTCTACGCGGCGTATGGAAATTCTGTCCAAACAGGTCGTGGTTCAATCCAAATCATTAGATGAGATTCAAAGAATGGCTTTGGATAAAGAAGTCTTGCTTTCCGCTATTCCATCAATCCAACCCATCAACAATAAAGATTTACGCCGCATGGCTTCTGGGTACGGTTGGCGAACAGACCCTTTTACCAAAACTCGTCGTAAGCATAAGGGTATGGACTTCTCAGCGCCAACAGGAACACCCATATATGCAACAAGCGATGGAAAAGTGATCCGTGTGGATGGCCGAGCTCCTGGCTACGGGAAACACATTCGCATTGACCACGGATTTGGATACGTTACACTCTACGCTCACTTGAGCAAATACAATGTGCGGCGTGGCCAACAAGTGAAAAGAGGAGACCTTATTGGATATGTAGGAAATACTGGTCGTTCTGTTGCTCCTCACCTCCATTACGAAATTCGAAAAGATGGCGTTCATGTCAACCCGATCAACTTTTACTACGCTGATCTGAACACAGCTGAATTTAATGCACTTCTTGAAGCTGCCAATCGTGAGAATCAATCTCTTGACTAATGCGCACTCAACTTCCAGAAAAACTATATTATAGCATAGGAGAAGTCTCTGAGGCTTTTGACGTTAACCCCTCACTCATTCGTTTTTGGGAAAAGGAGTTTGAACACCTTACTCCCAAAAAAAATGCAAGAGGTACACGAAAGTTTACCGCACAGGACATTGATAAGATTGAACTGATTCACTACCTCGTAAAAGAAAGAGGGTTTACGTTAGAAGGCGCAAAAAAAGAAATTATTTCACAAAGTGGTGGTGGCCAGCATCAAATCGTTCGGCGATTAAAGTCCATTCGCGAAGAACTACTTCGTATACGCGAGAATTTATAACTACTTTTTCCGAAGAAAAATATCAATCGTAGCACCACTGAAGTCGTAGTGTTCACGCAATTTGTTTTCCAAAAATCGTTTGTAAGGATCTTTAACATATTGTGGCAGATTACAGAAGAAAGCAAACTGTGGATGCTTGCTGTGTAATTGCACACAAAATTTGATTTTCACATACTTCCCTTTGATGGCGGGCGGTGGATATTTTTGAATGATTGGCAACATGAAATCGTTGAGCTCTCGAGTAGGAATTCGTTTGCTTCGTTTCTTATAAACGTCAACCGCTGTTTCGATTGCTTTAAAAACACGTTGTTTTGTTAAACTCGAAATAAAAACAATAGGCACGTCACCAAATGGCGCAATTTCTTCTCGAATGGTTTCAGTAAATGCTTTTGTCGCATGGGTATCCTTTTCAACCAAGTCCCATTTGTTAACCAAAATCACAATTCCTTTGTGATTTCTGGCTGCTAGCCAAAAAATGTTTTTGACTTGGCTATCAAAAGTCCGGGTCGCATCAAATAGCACGAGACATACATCTGCATATTCTATGGTACGAAGAGCTCGCATCACTGAATAAAACTCAATATTTTCTTTGACTTTAGATTTTTTTCGAATTCCTGCCGTATCAACAAGTACAAACTCAAATCCAAATTGGTTGTAAACTGTGTCAATGCTATCACGAGTCGTTCCCGCTTGATCTGTCACAATATTCCGTTCTGTTCCTAGCAACGCGTTGATAAAAGAGGATTTTCCAGCGTTAGGTCGTCCAACAACGGCAAAACGGGGAAGATCGATTTCTTCTGGCTCCTTGAACTCGGGGAGTACATGAATGATGGCGTCCAGCAATTCGCCTGTCCCACTGCCATTCACTGCAGAAATATGAAAAGTTTTTTCGATCCCCAATGCAAAAAATTCAACGGTGTCTGCAACACGCAGGGCGTTGTCCACCTTATTGATAACAAGCAAAACTGGCTTGTCTGAGCGACGCAAAAGACGAGCGACTTCTTCGTCCATTACGCTTACACCTACTTCAACGTCTACAATGAAAAGAATAGCATCAGCTTCTTCGACAGCCACTTCAACCTGCTGGTCGATTGCAGTTTCAAAAACATCATCACCCCCGATGACATAACCTCCAGTGTCAATGAGTGTAATCTCTCTGCCGTTCCAATCTGTTTTGCCATAATGTCGGTCGCGAGTAACTCCACTTGTTGAATCAACAATGGCTTCTCTGCGCTGAATAAGTCGGTTGAAAAGTGTAGATTTTCCAACATTTGGTCTTCCGACAATGGCTACGAAATTACTCACTGGGTATCTCTTTAGGTGGCAAAACTAATTCTTTTGGGAAGAAGAATACCCAAAACGTTGCAATTGTGTTGAATTTGAACGCCAATTTTTATTGACTTTGACAAAAAGTTCCAAATGAACTTTTTTTCCAAAGAAGTTTTCAAGGCTTTTCCGTGCTCCGACACCTACAGATTTTATGGCGCTTCCTTTGCTGCCCACAATGATTCCTTTTTGAGAATTTCGTTCAACAATAATCAAACTCCGAATTCGGATAATCTTTTCTGTTTCTTCAAACTGTTCGGTGACAACTTCCACAGCATATGGGATTTCTTTCTGGTAACGTAATAAAATTTGTTCTCGAATCGATTCGTTGACAAAAAATCGCTCTGGCTTGTCCGTCACTTGATCTTTGGGAAAGAAAGGTGGGTGATTAGGCAAAAGAGAAAGAACTCTATCGCGCAACTCAAGCACACGAAAGTTTTCTGTTGCTGATATGCTCCACAATTCGGCGTCAGGGAGTTTTGATTGCCATAAAATAGCGATTTCTTCCAATTTCTTTTGATCAGAAAGATCAACTTTATTCAAAACAAGAAGCAATTTTCCTTTAAAACTTTTGATTCTCGACCATGTTTTTTCTTCCATCTCACGTTTGTCATCAGTGGCAATGAGCAATAGCATTACATCGGCATCATCAAAGGAAGAGTTTGTAGCGTCCATCATGCGCTCTTGCAAGGCGTAATCGGGTTTGATGATTCCAGGAGTGTCTGAGAAGATTACTTGAGCTTCAGCCGTATTGTAAATACCAAGAATACGGTGTCGGGTTGTTTGTGCTTTGGCTGTGATAATGGACAACTTTTGATCCATAAGAGCATTCATTAGCGTTGATTTCCCTGCGTTAGGATTCCCGATGATGTTGACAAAACCTGCTTTATGCATATTGCAAAGGTAAGGATTGCCGAAGAGCTATTGCTATATCAGAGAAGTTTTGTATTTTTGCCATTCACAACGCGGGATAGAGCAGTAGGTAGCTCGTCGGGCTCATAACCCGAAGGTCGCTGGTTCGAGTCCAGCTCCCGCTACTAAAACAATAAAACGGTTATACTATTATATAGTGTAACCGTTTTTTTACATTTACATCTAATTTTTAATTGAATGATTTATTATTCTAAAGTATCATATACATTATTAAGCGT
>JABHGH010000049.1 GCA_018672145.1 Flavobacteriaceae bacterium | reverse complement strand
TGACACATATACATTTAATGCTGACAACACGTTTGTTCAGGACATGCAAGATTCGTCTTGGCTAGAAACATGGCAAGAAGGAGTAACTGCGGAAGCATGTGGCGCTCCAGTAACTCCCCATAATGGTTCAAATGCCGCTACTTGGTCTGCTGACACATCAACAATTACAATTGTAGGTGATGGCGCTTTCCTTGGTCTTTCAAAAGTTCATAATCTTGGACAAGACGGAAATGCAGCTGATGATACTATTATATATGATTACACTCTTGATGGAGATACCCTTGAAATTATTATTCAGGGCTGGAACGGAAATCCGCAAGGGGAAGATACTTGGTATTATAAATTTACTAAAAATTAATTTTAGTTAACTATTTATCTTTAACATACGGCTCAATTTGGGCCGTATGTTTTTTTAACCCACTATTATTAGTACAACATGAAATTTTCACTTCCTGTTTTTATATTTCTTATATTAATTAGTTGTGGAGACGACCCACAGCCCATTGATATCAACACACCAAATGTAACCCCCACAGAGCCCGTTGGTTCAGGTAACAATGACGTATTGATTTGGTCTGAGGAATTCGACTACGAGGGAGAACCAGACTCAAAAGTATGGACTATTGAAACAGGTAATGGTGATTGGGGCTGGGGAAATGGTGAGGTTCAATATTATCGAGATGAAAACCTTTCAGTATCTGACGGAACATTGAAAATTACTACCAAAAAAGAAAAATATGATGGTTTTGATTACACTTCCGGTCGGATGAAAACACAAGGGAATTTTAGTTTCCGTTACGGAAAAGCTGAAATTCGCGCCAAGCTGCCAGCAAGCCAAGGAACTTGGCCAGCAATATGGCTACTTGGGAATTCGTATAGCTCAATTGGGTGGCCTTTTTGCGGTGAAATTGATATCATGGAACAACGTGGTCAAATCGAAGACAAATCCTATGTGTTGGGAACTGTTCACTGGGATGCAAACGGAAATGCATCACATAGTGTAGATTCAGCTCCAGTAGAAAACCTTTCTTCTGAATGGCATGTTTACACATTGTTGTGGACAGATAAGTCGATTAAAATATCCATTGACGATCAAGATTATTACCGAATAAACACCAATGATTCGATGCCATTTTATGCACCATTTTTCTTTATCGTTAATGTTGCAATGGGCGGCACTTTAGGAGGAGACATCGACCCTAATTTTACTGAAGATGTCATGGAAATTGATTACATCAGAGTATATCAATAAACATATTGCACGAACTTCAACAGATTGGATCTGTTAAGGAAATGTAGTGCTTAATTTTAATGTGGTAGATAAGTAGTAGTGTATTATTATTATTTCTATTACATGAGTTTTTTTATTATTGTTCTGCTGTAATATTAAGCAAATTACGAGGGCCACAATAAAGAATAAAATAAACAACCTGTGTAATTTTCATATATAGCAAGATGACCAAAAAAACACTTTTTATTGCTTTTGTTGTTTCCCTTGGGGGCTTTCTTTTTGGCTTCGACGCAGGGATTATTTCTGGCGTAATTTCATATGCAGGACCTCAATTTGATCTCAACGATGCCCAAACGGGATGGGTGGTAAGTTCTCCATCTTTTGCTGCGATGATCGCTATGTTAATCGCAGGACGACTCAGTGACCGAATCGGTCGAAAAAAAATATTATTACTCGTTGCCTTTCTCTACGCACTGTCGGCCATTACCTCGGCCTACGCCATCTCCTATGAAGCCTTGTACATTGCTCGTATGGTTGGCGGATTGGCTTTTGGCGCCGCACTGATTTTGGCACCGACCTATATCGCAGAAATCGCAACAGCCGAAAACAGGGGAAAGCTCGTTTCTATTCAACAGCTCAATATTGTTTTGGGATTCTTCGCAGCTTTTTTAAGCAATTACTACTTTAACCAGTACAATAACGCCGGTGAAACATTTCTAAACGATGAAAATGTTTGGCGATGGATGCTGGGAGTGGAATTCTTCCCTGCTATTTTTTATTTTATTCTTCTCTTTTTTGTACCAAGAAGCCCCCGTTGGCTTTATACACAAAATCATATCGAAGAAGCCAAGGTCGTACTTCAAACCATACACGGTGAGGAGCAGGCAAAAATCGAAATCAGCTCAATCGAAAAAAACATCGAAGACAGCAAATCGACTTCTAAGGTGTCTATTAGGGAGCTTTTTACACCAGCGTTGCGCTTTATCATGCTCGTAGGAATTACTTTGGGAATTCTTCAGCAAGTCACAGGAATTAATGCCATTTATTTCTATGCAACGTCCATTTTTAAACAAACAGGAATTGGCACAGACGCTGCATTCTCTTCTGGTGTGTTGCTGAGTTTTACAACGGTAATATTCACACTTGCGGCCATTTACCTCATCGATCGGATGGGGCGAAGACCGCTGCTTTTAATTGGTATGTCTGGCATTGCGATGAGTTTGTTGTTGTGTGCCTACAGCTTTAATCAAGCAACCTATGAGCTAACGGCTGCTGAAATCAATTCTTTTGAAAATATTGACACCTACAAACTCGCAGAATTTCAAAACAATGTGTACGATAGTGACGTTGCTTTTAAAAACGACATCAAGAAAGCTATAGGGAGCCAAGTGTACGCAAAAAATGAAGGAGCAATTCTTGAAGCGGCCATTGACATGAATGCCACACTTGTACTGATTGGCATCCTTGGATTTATTTCATGCTTTGCGTTTTCACTGGGTCCTGTGATGTGGGTGATGCTTTCCGAAATTTTTCCAAGTCGTTATCGTGGGTTGGCGATTGGTGCCATCGGATTTATTAACTCCTTCTTGAGTTGGTTGATTCAACAAGTTTTTCCATGGGAAATATCAAATTTTGGAAGTGCATTGACATTCTTTATTTATGGACTCATTGCTACGGTTGGCTTACTTTTATTTATCCGAATCCTTCCCGAAACCAAAGGAAAATCTTTAGAGCAAATTGAAAACGAACTCGTTTCTACAAACGGCTAACCTACAAGCAAAATGAAAAAAACCTCTTTGTTTTTTGTTGGCTGCCTTTTTGTTATTGCACTCATAGCTTTCAACAATTCAAATTTTACGACATTGAACAAACCAGCACGTGTAACGATTGAAAACACAAACGGAAAGTATACCCTTTTGGTTAATAACGAGCCCTTCTACATCAATGGTGCTGGGTTAGAGTTTGGAAATATCGAATCTCTTGCCAAATACAAAGGAAACTCCTTTCGCACATGGCGTACCAATAACGGCAAAAACACAGCACTAGAAGTACTTGATGAAGCCCACAAAC
>JABHGH010000137.1 GCA_018672145.1 Flavobacteriaceae bacterium | reverse complement strand
GGTTGTGTTACAACTACAACAGTTGCAAGCGGCAATAAAAGGCACATGTCAGTTTCATAAAATGATACATTTTAAAATTGAGATTGTTAAAAAAGGTTGAAATCGATTTTTATTTTCATTTGTTTGGGTGCAATATTGAAAGTAGTAAAAAACTACACGTTTTAGGATTCATATAAGTTCCTACCTTTGCAACATGCAAAAGCAGATCAACATTAAAAACAAGCGTGCACGTTTTGAGTTCGAGCTTATCGATCAATATACGGCTGGTTTAGTATTGACTGGTACCGAAATCAAATCGATTCGAAATTCCAAGGCCTCCATTTCTGAAAGCTTTTGTGAATTCAGCGATAAAGGAGAACTATTTGTTATTAATATGTCCATAGAAACGTATAGTGATGGTGGATATGTAAACCATCGTGTTCGCGCTGACCGCAAGTTGCTTTTGCAAAAAAAAGAGCTTAAAAAACTTCACAAAGAGGTCAAAAATGTTGGACTGACGATTGTGCCACTCAATCTGTTTATCAGTGAAAAAGGATATGCAAAACTTCGTATTGCACTGGCTAAAGGGAAGAAAATCCATGACAAACGCAATACCATGAAGGATAGGGATAACAAGCGCCAGTTAGATCGAGTAAAGAAGAGTTACTCGAATCGCTAAATCAGTTTTTATCTTCGAGCATGGGGACAAAGCGGAAAGTTCCGTGAGTCTGTTTCTCAAATTCTTTGGCTGACTTGCGCACAAATAAAATCATTTCTTGCGTTCCCGTACCAACAGGGATGACTAATCGTCCGCCTATTGCCAATTGTTCAAGCAATGGTTTGGGCACTTCTTTAGCGCCAGCAGTGACTAAAATTCGATCAAAAGGTGCATGATCGGGCAGTCCTTTGTAGCCGTCACCAAAGACCAACTTTTTTGGACGATAGCCAAGTTTTGGCAGTTGTCGCATACTATAACGATACAATTTATGTTGACGCTCGATTGAAAAAACAACCGCTTCTAAGAGTGTTAAAACAGCCGTTTGGTAACCTGATCCCGTTCCAATTTCGAGCACATTATGATTTGGTTTTACTTCGAGAAGTTGGGATTGAAAAGCAACGGTGTAAGGCTGTGATATGGTTTGTTCAGCAGCTATGGGGAAGGCTTTATCTTGATAGGCGTGCGACTCAAACCCACTGTCCATAAACAAGTGACGTGGTATTTGAGCAATTACCGATAACACCCGTTCATCGGTAATTCCTTTATTGCGTAGCTGTTCTACCAAATGTCTACGCATCCCCTGATGCTTCGTGCTATCTACCACAAGATAAAAATACAAAGAGTTTGGATATTTTCGAAAGATTAATTGTATGATAAATCCTACCTTTGTATTTATGAATTCAAAAATAAAAATTGGTGTTCTCGGAGCTGGCCACTTAGGTAAAATTCACTTGCGACTACTCAAAGAATCAGCACGTTATGATCTTGTAGGGTTTTATGACACTCAACCACAACAAGCAGCACGAATCGCTAGAGAGTTTGGGTATCGTTCCTTCAACGACATCAATTCTCTGCTCGAATCCGTCGATGTAGTTGATATTGTAACGCCAACAGTGACACACTACGAGCTAGCAAAATCTGCTCTTGAGCGTGGAAAACACGTTTTTTTGGAGAAACCAATCACAACGACTGTTGAGGAAGCCAAGGACCTTGTTGAGCTTGCAAAAAAGAAAAATCTGCAAGGAATGGTCGGTCAAGTCGAGCGATTTAACCCCGCTTTTATGGCTGCTCGTCCTCACATCAAACACCCCATGTTTATCGAATCACATCGTTTGGCAGAGTTTAATCCCCGAGGCACAGATGTTTCTGTCGTTTTGGACTTGATGATTCATGACATAGACGCGGTGTTGAGTGTTGTCTCTTCAAAAGTTGTTGATGTGCAAGCTAGCGGTGTGTCTGTCATTAGTGATACTCCCGACATCGCCAACGCTCGGTTGCGCTTTGAAAACGGTTGCGTGGCCAATCTTACAGCAAGTCGGATTTCAATGAAAACATTGCGGAAATCTAGATTCTTTCAACGTGATGCCTACGTGTCCGTTGACTTTTTTGAGAAAAAAGTAGAAGTTGTACGTATGCAAAATGCACCCGAGTCCCCCGAAGACTTTGCGATGGTTTTGGAAAATGCGGAAGGCATCAAAAAACAAATCTTCTTCGACAATCCAAATGTCAGCGAAGGAAATGCCATTCAATTGGAACTGGAAAACTTTGCCGATGCTATCCAAAACAACAAAAAACCTGCCGTGACACTTCAAGCCGGCACTTCAGCGCTCGAAGTTGCCTACCAAATTTTAAATTGTTTTTAACTATGCACTTATCCCCATTTCAAGCAATACGTCCAAAACCACAGAACATGAAAATGTGGTTAAATCGTCAAATTGACAACTACGACCCTAAAATCCATGATATAAATGATTTTATGTCATTGATTAAACCTGATACAAACAATTCCTCACATATTCGGAAAAGTTTGGATACTTATTTACGAAATGCCGTTTTAAAGAAAGATCCTGAACCAAGTCTATACTTCCTTCAAATTGAAACAACATTAGGGGCACTTACTGGTTTTATTGGTTGCGCACATACCGATTATCTTATCAATGGTACCGTCAAACCACATGAACATGTCGAAAAAAATCGTGTGATGCGGTTCAAGAAATTTTTACAAGACTCCAAATTGAATACCGAACCCGTTGTTATATGTCACAAAGACAACAATCAGTTGTCGGAGGTTCGAAGTCAAATTCTACACACAATGCCCATGGCAGAATTTGACCATAATGAAGCAACCTATAAGCTATGGCGCATAGACCACCCCATCATGATAAAGCGGGTAAACAAACTGATGCAAGACATTGATTGTGCTTATATCGCTGATGGCCATCATCGTTGCTTTTCGTCGCTGGCGTATGCGAAAGAAAAGGCTAGCAAAAATCATTTTCTAGCGTATGTTGTTCCTGAAAATCAGCTAAAAATCAGTAGTTTTTGCCGAATGTTTACCGATTTAAACGAGATGCGAGCTGATCATTTCTTGGCTGCTTTATATACTCACTTTACCGTTGATCGTATTGACAAATATGCAGCACCCACAAAAGCAAATGAATTTACTCTCTACATATGGGGAAGCTGGTATCGATTGAGACATACGGACAGAAACAGCTCAACGGCATTGGAGCGTATTCCCTCTCAAATCATCTATGATAAAATCGCTAAGCCTTTGCTCAATATTAGAGACCTGCAACGAGACAAACGCATTCAATACCATCATTACAATAACCCGATGACAGAAATTAAAAATGCTGTTGATCGTAAAGAGTTTGTTTTTGGCATTCAACACTACGATATTTCTTTTGAAGATATTAAAACTGTCATCTCAACATCAAAACTTCTTCCCCCAAAGAGT
>JABHGH010000152.1 GCA_018672145.1 Flavobacteriaceae bacterium | reverse complement strand
TAGTGAGACGTTTCTTTATACCTAAGAAAAAAACAACGTCATGCGGCGAAGATAGTTGTGGCTGCCACTAGCCAAGTGCAACATCCAAGGTCATCATAATGATAAACCCCCCAATAAATCCGAGTGTAGCAATGTCTGTGTATTTGTCCTGTTGGGTTTCTGGAATCACCTCTTCCACAACCACAAAGATCATCGCGCCCGCTGCAAATGCTAACGCATAAGGCAAAATCGGTGTGAAAAAAGTCACGGCCAAAGCGCCAAACACAGCCGCTACTGGCTCTACAATTGCTGATGACTGACCATACATAAAGCTTTTCCATCGACTCAAACCATGTCTGCGCATGGGCATAGAAACCGCAATCCCCTCTGGGAAATTTTGAATCCCTATCCCAATCGCTAGGACTACTGCTCCCGCAATAGAAGCTTCAGGTAATCCAGCAGCAACACCACCAAATAAAACCCCAACCGCCAAACCTTCAGGAATGTTGTGAAGTGTGATGGCCAATACAAGCAATGTTGTTCGGTGCCAAGGTGTTTTTACGCCTTCTGGCTTTTGGAAATTGATGTGAATGTGAGGAAGGATCTTGTCTAGCCCAAAGATAAACAGAGCCCCAAGACCAAAACCGACAGCAGCAGGAATGACCTTTACAAAGCCCTCCCCGGGACTCATCTCAATGCCTGGCGCGAGTAAGCTCCAAAAACTGGCTGCAACCATAACACCCCCCGTAAAACCCAACATCCCATCCAGAAAAGCACGGTTCATCGTTTTGAAATAAAAAACAAAAGAAGCACCAAGTGCAGTCATCCCCCATGTGAATAATGTGGCATAAAGCGCACCCAGAACGGGTGGTGTTTGTTCAAAAAAGGAAAAAATTTGTTCTAACATATCTTTTAAGGTTTTACGTAAATATTTTCAGCCGTTTTCTCTGTAATCATCAGCGTTGAATTTCCTGCTTGAATATGAAGGGACTGATCATATTCCTCACGATGTAAAATAAGAATGGGAGTCCCTATACCTATTTGTCTTCTATCTAAGTAGCGTAAGAAATCCGAGGAGTTGTCTTTTACCCCAACACAAACACCCTCTTTGTTTAGCGGAAGATCCAAGAGTAAAATCTTATTGTGCGTTTTCATAAAAAGCGCGCGGTTTGGAATCGGGTCGCCATGGGGGTCGTGGGTGGGATAATCCAAAAATCGATCGAGCTCATTGGTCAATTTTTCAGACTGGATGTGTTCGAGTTGTTCAGCAACTTGATGAACCTCATCCCAACTAAAATTCAAATGAGAAACCAAAAAAGATTCCCAAAGTCGGTGCTTTCTAATAATGTGTAAGGCCTTTTTTACGCCATCTGTCGTTAAGGTGACCCCCTTGTATTTTTCATATTCAACAAGGTTGTGATCTGCTAGTTTCTTAAACATATCGGTCACAGACGATGGCTTTGCGCCAATCTTATTTGCAATGCTTGTCGTGGCCACTGTTCCTTCTCTGAACTGGGCAGCGTGGTAAATCGCCTTCAAATAGTTTTCTGTAGATAAACTTTGCATAATCTGGGTAAAGATACATAATTTAGGCTAATCTAAATTTTATAATTAGTCTAATCTAAATATAAGATTTTTTATATTTTATATCTTTGTAAGTGTACACTTTACACGGATGCAAAAGATAGATTTTATTATCGCGGGTGGTGGTGCTTCAGGGCTTCAGTTGGCGCATCGCATAAACAAACATAAGGCTTTTGCAAAAGCCTCTATTCTCATTCTTGAAAGCAACAAAGAAAAGGTCAACGACCGGACTTGGTGCTATTGGGAAACAGGCGATGGCGAGTGGGATTCTCTGCTTGAAGCGCAATGGAAAAAGGTGCAATTCAAAAGTCCAACCTATCACAAAACCATTGATCTTGGTTCGTTCTCATACAAGATGTTGCGCAGTGAACCTTTCTATAAATCCATTCGAAAAGAGCTGGACAGCAACAACAACATTGAGATTCGATACGAAAGATGTACTGACTTTTTCGATGATGGTACAGCAGTGATTGTGAATACCGATAAAGGGAAGTATCGTTGCTCCAAACTGTTTACCAGTATTTTTGATTGGAAAACCCTGCTCTCGCAAGAGAAATACCCTGTTCTACAACAACATTTTGTAGGGTGGTATATCAAAACGCCACAAGCGCAATTTGATCATAATACCGCCGTTTTTATGGACTTTACCGTTGCCCAAAAAAACAACACCCGCTTTATGTATGTGCTGCCCACTTCTGCTCACGAGGCCTTGATTGAATACACTCTATTTTCCAAAGACATTTTGGATAAAAAAGAATATGAAGATGCCATTCGGGACTATCTCCATCAAAAAAACATTACAGACTTTGAGATTATCGAAGTCGAGCAGGGCAGCATTCCTATGAGTTGCTATCCTTTTTCAAAACACAACTCAAAAAACGTGCATTATATTGGGTCGGCTGGTGGGTGGACCAAAGCGAGTACAGGCTTTACATTTAAAAATATCAGTCAGAAAACAGCCGATTTGGTCGAGCACCTCGCTGCTAATAAACCCTTGACTAGCTTTGCAAAAAAAAATCGATTTTGGTGGTATGACCTCTTGTTCTTAGATGTGTTGGCCAAGCATAATCATTTGGGATCTGTTTTGTTTTCTCAGATGTTTCGCAAAAACAAGCCCTTGCGAATTTTCAAATTTCTAGACGAAAAAAGCAGTGTGTTTCAGGACATTCAGATCATGCGATCCTTTCCAACGATTTTGTTTATAAAGCAGTTTGTGAAACGTCTATTTGGTGCGCGTCATTAATTCATTGGCAAAAAGCCCAAAGTATGCTTTGCTTTTTTCTGACAAATTTGATTGATCTAAGGCATCCATCGCCTTTTGCGTATATGCTTTGACTTCTGTTTTGGTGTAATCGTGTGCTTTGGTCTCCACATAGATGCTTTTTACAGCTTCAATTTTTAGCTGCTCATTTTCAGGAGTTGACGACATGAGATGGAGAAAATCATTTTTTTGTTGGGTGTTTGCATATGACAATGCAAGATGATAGAGAATCGTTTTTTTGTTTTCAACGATGTCACCACCCACTTTTTTGCCAAAGGTCTCCGGATCTCCGAAAGCATCGAGCAGATCGTCCTGCAATTGGAATGCAATCCCGAGGTTGACACCAAGATCATATAAACAAAACGATTCCTCAGCAGTTGCTCCTCCAACGAGTGCGCCCATTCGTAAGGCACAGCCCAACAACACGGCAGTCTTTAGTTTAATCATATGAAGGTACTCGTCCTTCGACACGTTTTCTTGTGTCTCAAAATCAACGTCGTATTGCTG
>JABHGH010000097.1 GCA_018672145.1 Flavobacteriaceae bacterium | reverse complement strand
AGGAGAGTTTCGTCGTGCAAAGGGCCTGTTTGAGCAATTAAAACCAATATACAGAGGTAAACCACAGTCAGAACGTATCACATTTTTTTACGCAAATTGCCTGTTGAATACAGGATCCTATATCACGGCATCTTATGAGTTCGAATCTTTTATAAATGCATTTCCAAAAAGTCAAAAACTAGAAGAGGCCTATTATTTAATGGCTTATTCTTACATGAAATTATCCCCTGTTTACAGTTTAGATCAGACTAACACAGAAGAAGCGCTTAACAAACTGCAAGATTACATTAACCGTTATCCAAATAGTGAGCGTCTTACAGAAGTCAACGCGATTGTTACGGAATTGATTCGGAAAATTGAACGTAAGTCTTTTGAAAATGCAAAACAATTTTTTACAATCCGTGACTACAAAGCAGCAATTAGTTCAATTGATAATTTTATTGCTGACTTTCCAGGAACCCCATTACGTGAAGAAGCGATGTTTATTCAATTCAAAGCAGCTTCTGTTTTGGCGATCAATAGTGTTTATTCTAAGAAAGAAGAACGCTTGCAAGCTGCACGGACTTACTTCGATGATTTTCAGCGCGCTTACCCAGCTTCTGAATTTTTACCCGCTTGTCTGAAGACAATTGATGATATAGATAAAGAAATCACTACCTTTGCAGCCAATTAAATCCATGGTATGTCGATAAAAGATTCAAATGCACCTGATACTACGATTACTTATAATCGTAACCAGTTAGATGAACCGACAGGAAACATCTACAAAACTGTTTCTATTGTTGCCAAACGAGCGGTACAACTCAATGAGGAGTTGCGCACAGAATTGTTTGACAAATTAGAAGAGTTTGCAACCCCGATTGAAACTCTCGAGGAAATCTTTGAAAATAAAGAACAAATTGAAGTTTCAAAGTTTTACGAGAAGCTACCTAAGCCACATGCGGTAGCTGTTGAGCAATGGCTAGCGGAGAAGATATACTATCGTCATACAGACGAAACTAATCAATAAATTATGTCTGCCCTTCATGCCAAAAAAATAGTACTTGGCATTTCTGGTAGTATCGCGGCATATAAAACACCCTTATTGGTCCGCGCCCTGATCAAAGCAGGTGCCAAAGTTAAAGTAGTGATGACGCCTGCTGCAAAGTCATTTGTCGCTCCATTGACACTCTCCACCGTTTCAAATAACCCTGTATATTCTGAGTTTGTTGATAACGAAGAAGAAGTTTGGAACAATCACGTTGATCTAGGTCTTTGGGCCGATTTAATGTTAATCGCTCCTGCATCGGCAAATACAATGTCAAAAATGGCGCATGCCAATTGCGACAACTTACTTTTAGCTGTTTATTTATCTGCCAAATGTCCCGTTTACTTTGCCCCTGCAATGGATTTGGATATGCATGCCCATCCAGCGACCCAACATGCCATTGATCTTCTCATCTCAAGGAAAAACATTCATATTCCTGCTGCTGAGGGGGCTCTAGCTAGTGGGTTGGAAGGCGTTGGTCGTATGCAGGAACCCGACGATATTGTCGCTTTTATAGAAGAAGATTTGGCGTCGAGTCTACCTTGGATTGGCACAAAAATGCTCATTACTGCCGGGCCAACATACGAACCCATTGATCCTGTTCGTTTTATTGGTAATCATTCTTCTGGTAAAATGGGATATGCAATTGCAAATGCTGCTGCAACATTGGGTGCAGAAGTGGTTCTAATTTCAGGACCAACTGCTGAGATCTCTTTACACCCAAGTATAACTCATGTTGGTATACAAACTGCAGATGATATGGACAAAGCTTGCCAATCACACTTTGAAAGAAGTCAAGTGGTGGTGATGGCTGCTGCAGTCGCGGATTATAAGCCGAAATCAACTAAGATTCATAAAATTAAAAAGAAAAACTTATCTGAGGAGATTGAACTTGTCCCAACGGTTGATATATTGAAAAAATTCGGCGAGAATAAGACTAACCAAATTCTTGTAGGATTTGCCTTAGAAACAGAAAATGAGTTTTCAAACGCATTAGATAAAATCAAAAGAAAAAATCTTGATGCGATTGTTTTAAATTCCTTGGCAGATGAAGGAGCTGGTTTTAAGCATGACACAAATAAAATTACCTTTATAGCTGCTAATGGAGAACAGCAACACTATCCCTTAAAAAGTAAAAGTGAAGTTGCTAATGATGTTTTACATGAAATTAAGAAACTCATTGATGCGTAATCATTTTTTTATATTGATTTTTATGAGTTGTGTTGTCCACGCTCAAGTTCTTGATTGTCAAGTTCGTGTTAATGCAGATTTGATTGATCAAACAAACACCCAGGTCTTTGAAACCTTAGAGAAAGAACTCAATGAGTTTGTGAACTCAACGCGCTGGGTTGAACGCAGATCAGAAGTCTATAACCGTGTTAGTTGTAACATGCTGATTACAGTTGAGAAGTATAATAATGATGAGTTTCAGGCAAACCTTCAAATCCAAGCTTCACGGCCAGTTTTTGGATCTTCCTATGTGACGCCTGTGTTTAACCGAAAGGATGATGATTTTAGCTTTAGCTACCAAGAATTTGAGTCTCTAAATTTTAATCCAAACAACACAAATTCTTCTCTCGTCTCCTTGATTAGCTACTATGTATATATTATTTTGGGTATTGATGCAGATACCTTCTCGTCTAATGGTGGGACGTTGTTCTATGAACAAGCGAGAAAAATTGTTGATTTTTCCCAGAATTCTCGTTATCTAGGGTGGAAGCAATCCGAAAATAAAAATAATAGATATTGGTTGGTAGACCAACTCGATTCAAGTCCTTTTTCTCTTTTCCGCAAAGCGATGTATGATTATCACCTCAATGGTCTTGATGCCATGTATGATCGCCCTGAAGAAGGTAAAATGATGATTGCAAACAGTATTTCCAGTCTTCGCGAACTCTCTGATAGCCGACCAAACAGTCTGGTAATCCAAATTTTTTTTGATGCAAAATCAGATGAAATCGTTCAATTGTTTTTGGGTGGCCCTTCGTTTGATACTTCTCAATTACTTGATGATTTAAACCGAGTTGCTCCATTCTTTGCAGGAAAATGGGTGCAAATTAAATAGTCGTTTACCATCTAAAAACTTATATTTGAGTAGCTAAAAGTGTAGCAATTGATTCGTTCTATATCCATAGTAAATTTCGCTCTCATTGACGATATTCAAGCCGATTTCGGTCCCAATCTAAATGTGGTTACGGGAGAAACGGGTTCTGGTAAATCAATTGTAATGGGTGCCTTATCTCTCGTTTTAGGAGCAAGGGCTGATCTTTCTGCAGTTCGGGATTCAAATAAAAAGTGTGTCATCGAGGTTTCTTTTGAAATTCCTCAAAAAAAACTGATAACTGTTTTTGATGAACTTGAAGTTGATTATGATGCCGAAACTTTTTTGCGAAGGGAAATTTTGCCCTCTGGAAAATCACGTGCTTTTATAAATGACACCCCTGTTCAGCTTGAAAAGTTACGTCACCTAGGATCAAATCTAGTCGATTTACATACTCAACATCAAACCTCACAGCTAGCGGAACCACAATTCCATTTCAACTTGTTAGATGCCTTTTCAAATGCGTTAGACTTACGAAAAGATTATCAAGATTCTCTTGCTATTTTTCATCAAGAACGTAAAAAATATGACGAGTTGGTTCACGCCCAGCAAGCAGCAAAAGAATCATTCGACTACAATTCTTTTCAACTCGAAGAATTAAAGTCATTGCAGTTGCATGAAAATTTACAATTTGAATTAGAGGAGGAACGTAATCAGCTACAACATGCCGAAGATATTAAACAAGCCATTCACAGCATCATACTGTTAGCACAAAATGAGGAATCGGGGCTAAACGATCAACTTAATCAATCGAGAAATGTACTTCTTAAGCTCGCTTCTTTTGGTGAATCCTTTAAAGAGTTATCGACACGCCTTGAAAATCTTTGGTTTGAATGGCAAGACATCGAAGCGTCGATTTCTCAGCTTAATGATAATGTGGTTGTAGACCCCATTCGATTCGAGATTGTGAGTGATACATTAAGCACTATTTATTCTTTGCAACAAAAGCATTTGGTTAATGATGTTTTTGGATTAATGGATAAAGAACGTGAACTCACCTCGATTTGTAATATTGTTCTTGATGGAGATGAATCAATTCAAATCCAAAAACAACGTCTTGATATCGTTGAGAAAAAAGTTTGGCAATGTGCCAAAAAGCTATCAAAGTGTCGTCATGATTATTCCAAAAAGCTTGCTGATGAGTTAACGTTTCGCTTGGCTCAGCTTGGAATGGAGCACGCACGATTCAACTTTCAGCTAGCGCCGGAAGAAACTCTTGGTTCAATGGGTACGGATGCGTTAACTCTCTTGTTTTCTGCAAACAAAGGAATTGACTTCGGATTGCTTCGAAAAGTTGCATCTGGTGGTGAACGCTCTCGGATTATGTTGGTTGTGAAATCTATTTTGGCAAAAAATCATCACTTGCCTTCTATGATACTAGATGAAATTGATGCTGGTGTGTCTGGTGAAATGGCAAAAGCCATGGGGAGCCTTATGAAAGAAATTAGCAAACACACCCAATTGATCGCAATTACCCATTTACCACAAATCGCAGCAGCTGGAAACACCCACCTCAAGGTATATAAATCAACAGATGAAACAACTACACGCACCCATATCAAATTATTAGCAGGTGAGGAGCGAGTTGAAGAAATTGCTCAAATGCTCGATGGGAATCAAATCACTCAATCGGGAAGGAGCCACGCAAAACAGTTGTTGAATTAGTATTATCTTTGTCAAAATTTTTTTTATGTCTTACGGATTACTTAAAGGAAAAAAGGGCATCATTTTTGGTGCTTTAGATGAACACTCTATTGCATGGCAAACCGCTCTTCGAGTTCATGAGGAAGGTGGTGAGTTTGTTCTAACCAATGCACCTGTTGCACTTCGTATGGGTGCAATCAATGAGCTTTCTAAAAAAACAAATGCACAGGTGATTCCAGCTGACGCTACTTCAGTCGAAGACTTGGAGATGCTTGTTGATCAGTCAATTGAATTGCTAGGTGGTAAGATTGATTTTGTACTTCACTCAATAGGAATGTCTGTAAATGTTCGTAAGGGGAGACCATACACCGATCAAAATCACAGTTGGACTGCAAAAGGGTGGGATGTTTCTGCTGGCTCTTTTCATAAACTTATGCAAGTGCTTTACAAAAAAGACGCTATGAATGAGTGGGGAAGTATCGTTGCTTTAAGCTATATGGCTGCACAACGTGTTTTTCCAGATTACAACGATATGGCAGACAATAAGGCATATTTGGAATCGATAGCTAGAAGTTTTGGTTATTTCTTTGGACGAGACAAAAAAGTACGTGTAAACACGATTTCACAGTCACCAACCCCTACAACCGCAGGCAAGGGTGTTAAAGGATTTGATGGTTTTATATCTTATGCCGAAAAGATGTCACCACTAGGGAATGCTACAGCTCTTGACTGTGCTAACTACACCTTAACACTGTTTTCTGATTTAACAAAAAGAGTCACACTTCAGAATCTTTACAATGATGGTGGGTTTTCGAATATGGGTGTAAGTGACGCTGTGATGGACATGGTTGACGATAACGGGAATATGCAATAAATCTGAGCTATGATTACATTTAGCGGTCTTCTAAGGCGTATTAGGTCGCTAAAAAATACTAGATCAATTCCTTTATTTCTATTTCTCTCTATTTTCATTTGGCTTTCGTCTGTACTCTCGGAATCTCATACTGCTAAAATCAATATAGACTTCGATTTCATCGAAATCGGCTTTGACAAATATCAAGCTGAATCGAAATCAAGTTTTTCTGAAGTAGTGCTTACAGGCACTGGCTTTCGTCTGCTTTTCTACCGTCTTGTACCGCTACGTGTTTATTTGTCAATGTCCAATGCCATAGTTCGTGAAGGCCATTACTATTTTGAGAGAAAAGAAATCGTTAAAGCAATTGAATCACAGCATAGAAATGCTTTTCGGGTTAGAGAGTTTAGGTCAGAAATTTTATCAACTCCCATTCGTAAGTCGAAAATCAAAAAAGTGCCTGTGCGTTTAGATTACGACCTGCAAACAGCAGATGGTTTTGCATGGACTGACTCCATCACTTTCACGCCTGATTCATTGCTTGTTTCGGGAAAGCCCTCAGCAATCGATACTTTACATTATGCCTTGATAGAAAGTCCAAAAGACATGTCATTTACAACTCCCATTAACCAAAGGATGTCTGTGTCTCCAAAGCTGTTAAAACTTTATAGTTTTAATTTAGAAAATATTCATGTTCAGCGAAAAATTGCACGATATACACAGATTGAAATTCGACTTCCTATTGAGACTTCTGATTCGCTCAACGCTGTTGATGTACAACTTATTCCTGCATTTGCAGAAATCAGTCTTCGTGTTCCCGTCAAGCGAGCCAGAGATATTGAAGCTGCTGACTTTAAACTGATTGGATATTATGCAGAAGACTCAGAAAGTAATTTTCTTGACGTAAAGGTTGTCGAAATGCCAAATGATGTTGCGGTTAAAGACATCAAACCAAAAAGAGTTCGTTATTTTATTAATTAAATGATCAAAATAGGAGTTACTGGAAATATGGGAGCTGGTAAAAGCACAGTCTGTGCGTTTCTTGCTGACAGAGGCATCCCTTTATATAATGCTGACGACCGCGCTAAGACACTTATGGCCACTAATGATGATCTTATTAGCAAAATTCAAATTCGTTTCGGAAATGAAGCGTATAAAGGGGGTCAGTTAAATCGTCAATATCTTGCAAATCAGGTATTCACCAATTCAACTACACTGCAAGAGTTAAATGAACTTGTTCATCCAGCAGTTCATAAAGATTTTAATCAATGGCTTGCACAACAAATACACCCTCTATGTGCTTATGAGTCTGCCATTATTTATGAACATAACAGACAGTCATATTTTGATATTATTGTTTTAGTAACTTGTCCAGAAAACCTTCGTCTTGATAGAATACAAAAACGAGATGGTCTGACGATTGATGAAATTAAATCTCGTATGCGTTTCCAATGGCATCAAGATCAGAAAATAGAGCTGGCGGATTATGTTATCGAAAACTCTTCGCTGTTGGTCGCAGAGGAGCAACTAGACCAAGCTCTGTCTGCGATTAGAACTCATTTCAACATAGTTTAGTTATTTTTGAAAAATGCAACGCGCACTATTTCCAATACTTATTGTTTTTATGACTTTATCCTTGGTTGGAATTATTCTTATCCAGCGATCTTGGATCAAAAAGAATGAAAGTAATTTTGTACGTCAATTTGGCTTAAGCACGAGTGCTGCGCTTTCAGAAGTTTCTGACCAGCTCAAAGAACGAGAGCTATTAGATTATTTGTCTGTTTATCAAAAAATGATCGACAGTATTGGAACTCCCAAATTTTCTGAATTAACAGAAGTATTCGAATACATTGACAGAAGTCCAAATTCAAATATTACCTATTTATATCGTCAAGGTATTATCGAAGATGATTACAATATTAGTGCTCAATCATTTGATTCGTTGAGTAAGGACTCGGCTTCTATTCTAGACTTTAGGACCATAAAATCAACAACTATTATAGATGAAAGTTTTGAGAATGAAGTAGACAGAATGAGTTCTGTCGAACGTTTGCAGCGCATTGAGAGAATGTCATCTATGGATAAGGCACGTTATGAGACAATTTTCATGGACTTCGCCGAGACCAAACCCATTCAAAAGCGTATTAATAATTTTGAATTAGAACTTTTATTGCGCCAAGAATTAATTATCAGAGACATTAAGATACCATTTGAATTTCGTGTTTTTGATGGTAATCAGATCACTCCTGTGGGCTCTGAAAACTACTTATCATATTTAAACGAACCTCAATTTAAAATTCCACTCTTTATTCGAGATGACGAAAGTCATCGCTATGATTTGAGATTGACTTTCCCAAAGCTTGATAGATTCATTCAACAGTCTATTTACAACACCCTTTTATTGTCTTTGTTTTTTACTTTAACAATTGTTGTCGTATTTGGGATTTCTCTATATCAGTTTCTAAAACAGAAAAAGATTTCTCAAATCAAGTCTGACTTTATCAACAACATGACACATGAGTTTAAAACACCCATAGCAACTATTTATTTGGCATTGGATGCTTTGGCAAACAAAGAGGTGGCAAAAAACTCTGAAAAAACTTCAAATTATTTGAAAATGATTAGAGAGGAAAATAAACGTCTCAACACCCAGGTTGAGCATGTCTTACAAATTTCTCAATTAGAAAAAGGAGAACTCGATTTAGTCAAAGAAAACACTGATCCACATAAAACGATTAAAGATGCTCTTGATCATGTGCGTTTGATTATTGATAATCGTGGTGGCACTCTCTCTTACTCTTTTGACCCAAAGAAAATGTTGTTATTTATGTCACCCGTTCATATGACAAACGTTTGGGTAAATCTTTTGGATAATGCTATTAAATACTCAACTAATGATCTAATTGTTGATTTGAAAACTGAAGTTAATGATAAAGGTCTTAGTGTGTCAATTTCTGACAAAGGCATTGGAATGACCTCCGCAGTTCGTAAACGTATCTTTGATAAGTTTTATAGAGAATCTTCTGGAAATGTTCATAATGTAAAGGGGCATGGTTTAGGATTGGCTTATGTAAAGCAAATTGTACATTTACATTCTGGCACGATTTCTGTTTCAAGTATACCAAATCAAGGAAGTACTTTTACGGTATTTCTACCATTTAACTTTTAAGCTCCATGGTTTTAAATAATAAACATATACTTCTTGTTGAAGATGACACTAATTTTGGTACGATTCTGCGTGACTATTTGCAAATGAATGGGTATAAGGTAGTTCTTGCACGCAATGGACTTGAGGGCTTTGAAAAATTTAAAAAAAATCAGTTCGACATCTGTATTCTTGATGTCATGATGCCATACAAAGATGGATTTACGCTTGCGAAAGAGATTCGTTCCAAAGACAAGAAAGTCCCTATCATTTTTTTGACAGCCAAATCCATGAAAGAAGATGTTCTAAAAGGCTATAAAATTGGTGCTGACGACTACCTGACAAAACCATTTGACACTGATATTCTTCTGAAAAAGTTAGAGGTTTTGGTCAGACGTTTCCAAACTAAGGAAAACAAAGAAGCTGTAAAAACTCATTTCACCATTGGCAGCTTTTCTTTTAATTACAGGTTACGCACATTAACCTTTAAAAAAGAGCCACCAGTGAGTTTGTCTCCGAAAGAAAACCAATTGCTATACATGTTGATTGAAAATAAAAATGATTTGCTTTCTCGAAAAAAAGCGCTTATTGAAATCTGGCAGGACGACAATTACTTTACTTCTAGAAGTATGGATGTTTATATCGCCAAATTGCGTAAATATTTAGCAAAAGATTCAACTGTCAAAATCGCGAATATTCATGGAGAAGGATTTCGATTGATTACTTCCTAAGCCCTTGGATGGTATTTTTCTAAGGTATTTTTCAAATGCTTTTTACTCATGTGCAAATAACGCTCAGTAGTGGTTATGCTACTATGGCCTAGCATTTGCTGAACAGAGCTGATGTCAGCTCCATTTTCAACCAAATGTGTTGCAAAAGAATGGCGCAAACTATGTGGGCTAATTGTCTTGTTTAACTCGGCTTTTTTTGCTGCCTTACGAACGATAATAAACACCATGGCACGGGTGAGTTTTGTTCCTCGATTGTTTAAAAATAAAGTGTCGCTAAATCCCTTTTTTCCTTCATGTCGAATGGCTAGATATCGAGATACGCATTCTTTCCCCATTCGCCCAATTGGAACAAACCGTTCTTTATTTCCCTTTCCAATCACTTTGACTAGGTTTTCTGTGAAAAACATATCTGAGTAACGTAATTCAACCAATTCGCTCACACGTAATCCGCACGAATACAATAACTCCAGTATGGCCGAATTTCGAATATCAAGTGGATTGTCGTCATCAAAACTATTTAGCAAGCGATTGATTTCAGATGTAGATAGGGTAGTGGGAAGTTGTCCTCCAAGTTTAGGTGGCTCGACAAGAGCAACAGGATTGTTTTCTCTAACACCCTCGATAAGTAAAAAATCAAAAAACATACGTATTCCCGAAAGCAAACGAGCTTGCGAAGCTGGTTTGAGCTCTTTTGCAGCTTGGTAAATAAATTGTTGAATTTGTGTGGAATCAATTTTTAAAGGCCCTACGACGATGTTATTGTGATCTAAAAAATGAATTAGCTTTTGGATGTCGAAGACATAATTCACCACGGAGTTTTCCGAAAGCCCGCGCTCAAATTTTAGATAGACTTTAAATGCTTTTACACTTTCATTCCACTGCATACACGAAAATACATTTTCTTTGCATGACCTTAATGTCTATTTTTGCAAAGATATGATGAAGATAGCTATTCTTAACGGACCGAATCTCAATCTATTGGGCACAAGAGAACCTGATGTTTATGGTAATAAGGGATTTGATGATTATTTTTCAAACTTACAATCCTTTTACCCGAATATAAAGTTAACTTATTTTCAATCTAATGTTGAAGGTGAGCTCATCAGCGAAATTCAACGTATTGGTTTTGATTTTGATGGTATTGTGCTTAATGCTGCAGCTTATACGCATACTTCTGTTGGTATTGGAGACGCAATCAAAGCGATCTCTGCACCTGTGGTTGAGGTACATATCTCAAACACTTTTGCAAGAGAGGATTTTAGACACACATCTTTTATCACACCAAATGCAAAAGGTCTGATTCTTGGTTTTGGTTTGGACGTCTATCGTTTAGCGGTTGAAAGTTTTTTAGAAAAGTCTTAAATAGGTCTATGCTTGTTTGCTTTTGTTAAACTGTTATGCACAAGCCAATCTGCAATAAAGTCAGGAAGATAGAAAGCTAGCAGCTTAAAAATAAACCTGTTCTTGTGTATGATATATCTGGTTTTAGGGCTTTTCATAGTGACACACTTAAAAATCACCTTAGAAACTCTTTCTACTGGGAGTGCATTCTTTTCGGTATTCAAAATTATTTTGTCTGCTTTCTGGAGAATGTTGAAATAGTCTGTTTTTTCATAAGCACCCATCTTATTTAAATTTTTTTGCCAAATTTTAGTTTTAATGGGTCCAGGTTCAATGGAAATAACTTTTATGCCAAACTGGCGCAGTTCTCTTCGGTAAACATCAGTCATGCTTTCAACAGCGTGTTTGGAAATCGAATATGATCCATTAAATGGTGAACTAAACAATCCTGATATTGAACTAATATTAATAATTCTTCCAGGATTATATTTATAATCTAAATGAGCACCAAGAAGGGGAAGAAAAAGATTGGTAATACGACGCATGGATTTGACATTAACGTCGAGTTGCTCTTCAAAATTTTCTTCGGAAACATGTTGTAAAGGTCCAGGGACAACAATCCCTGCGTTATTAATCAAAGCAGTGAGGTGATCACATTCATCAAATACAATTTTTGATGCTTTGAGTACATCCACATGGTTTTGAACGTCAAAAATCAATGGCGTGAATCGATCAGAATAAATTTTAGTAAGTCTATCGGCGTCACTCTTTTTACGAACACTTCCGTAAATATGATATCCGTTTTTGTGAAATAAATCTAGAGAAGCGCGTCCAATTCCAGTGGATACTCCAGTGATGACTATGTTATTTCTTATCATTTTTATATAAAATGGTAATAAATTTTATTTGTCTTCGAGTATGCAAATACAATACTAAACAAAATGATTTAGATGTGTATGACCTCGTCATAGGCTGCTGCCACGGCCTCCATAACTGCTTCGCTCATTGTTGGGTGCGGATGAATCGCTTTTAGAATTTCGTGCCCCGTTGTTTCCAGTTTTCTACCAACGACTGCTTCAGCAATCATATCAGTAACACCTGCACCTATCATGTGACAGCCAAGCCATTCACCATATTTAGCATCAAAAATTACTTTTACAAAACCATCGGTGTGACCACCAGCTTGTGCTTTTCCTGAAGCAGTGAAGGGGAACTTTCCGACTTTTATTTCATGTCCATTTTCTATAGCTTGCGCTTCAGTGTACCCTACCGATGCAATTTCCGGAAAACAGTATGTACAACCAGGAACATTGTTGTAGTCGATAGGTTCTACTTGTTGACCAGCAATTTTTTCGACACAAAGGATTCCTTCAGCAGATGCGACGTGTGCAAGAGCTTGCCCTGAAGTAACATCTCCAATCGCATAATAACCAGGAAGATTTGTTTGGTAAAAATCATTGACAATTATTTTGTCTTTGTCTGTTGCTATTCCAAGATCTTCTAATCCAATATTTTCAATGTTGGTTTTAATCCCAACTGCGGAGAGAACAATGTCTGCACTTAAAACTTCATCTCCATTTTTGGTTTTAATAGTTGCTTTTACACCCTTTCCACTGGTATCAACCTGCGTAACTTCCGCATTTGTCATCACTTTGATTCCACTTTTTATAAAGCTTCGTTCCATTTGTTTGGATATTTCTTCATCTTCTACTGGAACAATGCGTGGCATGTATTCAACAACGGTTACTTCTGTTCCCATCGCATTATAAAAGTGTGCAAACTCAACTCCAATAGCACCAGAACCGACAACGATTAATTTTTTTGGTTGCTTTGCAAGAGTCATTGCTTGACGATACCCAATGACTTTTTTTCCATCTTGTGGCAAACTGGGCAACTCACGAGCGCGAGCGCCTGTTGCAATAATGATATGATCTGCATCATACTCTGCTTCAGCCCCATCTTCGGACTTTACAGAAACTTTTTTACCTGCTTTTAATGTGCCATAGCCCATTATGACTTCAATTTTATTTTTTTTCATCAAGAATTGAACTCCTTTACTCATTGTGCTAGCAACATTACGACTACGGTTGACAACCGCATTAAAGTCCTTATCGTAATTCTCAATAGTGAGTCCATAGTCATCAGCGTGTTTTAGGTATTCGAAAACTTGTGCTGATTTTAAAAGTGCTTTTGTGGGAATACAACCCCAGTTTAAGCAAACGCCACCTAAACTCTCCTTTTCAATAATGGCTGTTTTAAGTCCAAGTTGAGACGCGCGGATTGCAGTTACATATCCACCAGGTCCACTCCCTAAAACGATAACATCAAACTTGCTCATGGTAATTGTATTTAAGGGGCAAAAGTACGAAACAGAAACCTAATTTTATGTGGAAAGATAACTTAACTATGCTTTGAAATCTAGACTTGCAGAATTCACACAATAGCGGCGGTTGGTTGCAGTGGGTCCATCCGGAAAAACGTGCCCTAAATGTCCACCACAGTTCGAACATAAAATTTCTATTCGAATCATATTATGCGAACTATCCGATTCATACCTGATTTTACCTTCTTTTGCTTCAGAAAAACTAGGCCAACCACATCCACTTTCAAACTTACTATCGCTTGAAAATAAGGATTCTTTACACCCTTTGCACTGGTAAACACCTTCTTCAAAGTGAAGGTTGTAGATCCCTGTGTGCGGGTACTCTGTTCCTTTTTTGCGTAGAATATCAAAGGCTTTCTCGTCGAGCTGTTCTTTCCATTCGTCTGTGGATTTATTTAAAGGATAATTACTCATTTTCGGAAGTAAATGATAGAGCGATAGAATTAACACAATGTCTTTTCCCTGTTGTTTGAAGGGGTCCATCCTCGAACATATGACCTAAGTGACCATCGCAACTTGAACAAGTTAGTTCGACTCGAGTGTAGCCTAGTTTATTATCTTTTTTGTATGACACGGCTCCATCGACTGCTCTATCGAAAGCGGGCCATCCACTGCCTGAATTATATTTGTTATCAGACTTATAGAGCGGGGCGTCACAGCCAGCACATTTATATACACCTTCTTCATAATGCTTGTTATATTTTCCGGAAAAAGGACGTTCTGTACCTGACTCACGAAGCACATAATAAGTGTTTTCATTGAGTTGCGCCTTCCATTCCGCATCTGTTTTTTGACAAGACAAATCTTTAGCAGGTGCGTTTGGTGTTTGACCAAATACAGACAGAACGACTAGTGAGAATAGATATGGGATAATTTTCATTTTTGATTTTTTATAAATTGAACAATTTTATTTACCGTTTCACGATCACGAAGAATTCGATAATGACCTAGGCCTGAGGTAATCATCAACTCAGCATTTTTTGCCAACTTATGAAGTGTTTGACTGTAAACTACAGGTGTTTCAGTGTCATCTTCATCATGTACAATTAGTAATGGTTGCTGTAAGTTTTTAATACTCATGCTTGAAGAGTAACTCTCAAGGTTCATACCAAATTTTTTTTCTACTATGTCAATCATTCTCTCAACCACAAGATTAGAAAAACCGACTCGTTGTGCAAACCTGTAAAAAACGTTATACACTTTGTCTCCACTGCCAATAATACAAGCTGATTTTAGTTCTAATCCATCACTTAACGCTTTGAGTAGAGCCATGCTCCCCATAGAGTGTGCAATGGCATAGTCAAATGGGCCGTAAGTCTCAGAGAGTTTTTTGATGCAAGCTATAAGTTCTAGAATGTTTGTTTTTTTGCCTAATGACTTTCCGTGAGCTGGCATATCAAAAGTGATAACTTCCATACCTTCTTTTTGAAGCGTTTCAGCAAAGGTATACAGTTGAGTCCCTCGTCCACTCCATCCATGAAGTAGTAAAGTTTTTGATCCTTCCCCCATTAATTTATACACTTGGACCTCACTTTTGATACTTTGGATTAACAGTCTTTCTTTAATCGATTCAGATTGCATTTTGAGTTCTCTCTGTGGAGTCTTAAATCGTTGTGGTCTGAAAAAAAAATACAATCCAAGTTTTGCTGCCACTGATATTGACAAACGTTGAGAAAGCCAAACAGCAAATAGGATACTGGAAGGAATCTTTAAAACAGGGCGTGTTACTTTCTTGTTATTCATAAGGATTACAAATAAAGTTAATCAATTTGAAAAAATAAACATATTATTTTCACTATTTTGCTGAACTAAAAATAATTATGAGGCATTTACAGAAAGGAAGTAAAAAACTCATCCGCGCTTGGGCTTCATACGATTGGGCAAACTCCGTTTACTTTTTAGTAATCACTTCCACCATATTCCCCATCTATTATGGTTCGTTATTTGGTGATGATCTATACATCGATATTTTTGGGCAATCCCTTAAAAACACGGCATTGATTAGCTACATAACTGCAGCTGCATTTGCTGTTGTTGCGGTTTTGTCTCCTATATTATCTGGAGTTGCTGACTACATCGGTAACAAAAAATCTTTTATGCAATTTTACACCTATCTGGGGGCGATATCATGTATTGGACTGTATTGGTTCAGTTTAGATAATATCTATTTCGGTTTGCTGTGTTATTTTTTAGCATCTGTTGGGGCATGGTTGAGTTGGGTCTTTTACAACTCCTATCTTCCAGACATTGCCCACTCTGAACAGATGGATAAAGCAAGTGCATTGGGGTATTCCTTGGGTTATGTAGGTAGTGTATTGTTATTGCTTGTCAATTTGAGCGTGGTTCTCAATCCAACAATGTATGGTATTGAGGGAACTGCAACAGAAGCGTCAATCAAAGCCATGAAATACTCGTTTGTTTCCGTTGGCATATGGTGGATAGTATTTAGTCAAATTGCCTTTCGATTCTTACCTAAAGGAAACAACACTAATGCAATGACTAAGAGTGTCATTTTTAACGGTTATCGAGAGCTTCGTTCAGTTTGGAAGAGTTTTTCAAGTCATCCAATTTTAAAAAGTTACATAGGAGCTTTTTTTGTTTTTAGTATGGCAGTACAGACGGTCATGCTAATTGCTGCTTACTTTGGTGAACAAGAGATCACTTGGGGCAGCTTGAGTGAAAAACAAACTGGTTTGATTGTCAGTATTATGATTATTCAAGTCATTGCAATTGTTGGTGCAATTTTAACTGCTCATTTTTCAGAAAAATTTGGAAACCTTCCAGTATTGATCTCACTAAACTTTATTTGGGTGAGTTTATGCTTGTATGCTTTTTTTGTTAAGACTCCAACACAATTTTACATTGCCGCAGGTTTTGTAGGCTTGTCAATGGGTGGTATACAATCTTTGGCTAGATCTACATATTCCAAATTCATTCCAGAAACCGATGACACAGCTTCTTTTTTTAGTTTTTACAGTACCTCTCAGATGACAGGAATTGTCTTGGGAATGTTACTTTTTGGTACGATTGATCAAATCACTGGATCGATGCGAAATTCTATATTATTTTTTCTAGTTTTCTTTCTTGTAGGAGCACTTTTACTTCGAAAACTTCACCGCAATATTACTGCCTGAAAACGTATGTTTTTCTCTTCCATTCCATGAGGAAATACTTACATCTTGAGGGTTTCCAATATACTCTAGTTGACCTGGCCCATCAATGCGAGCTTTGAGCTTGCCTTTACAATTCACATTTGCTTGTCCTGATCCCGTGATTACGAAGTAAGCATCATCTGTTATGAGCTCTTTTGCATGTAATTGACCAGAACCTATGACTCTCGCTTTTAAGACATCAGAGCTTCCCAAAAAATCAGCCGTTCCAGATCCGGTAAGTTGACATGTGAATCGTTTGGTCACAACAGGAAATTTAATGTAACCAGAACCTATCATTTCGACGTTAAGTTTGGCAGTTGGTATTGGATCCTTACTACGAATTGATCCTGATCCAATTAAGTAGATATTATCAATCTTGGATCTTGAAACAAATACTTTGAGTGGTAGGTCTTGACTATGGATTAGTTTAGCCTGTGCTTTTGAACGAAGTGTTAGTTTGCTCTTAAAAACACTTGCTTCGACAAAAGGGATAAGGTTTGACTCTCCTTTTATTGTCACAAAACTCTTTGGGTTGTCAGTCAAAACAACATCAAAAGGCCCTATAAGCTCTAGAGATGTGAAGTTTTTGACGCTGTGTGATAAGGAATCAATGTTGCCATTGCCATGAATGGTTCTTTGCCATTGGACAAAATGATAAATATAAAATGAATAGTAGGGTAATAGATTTCATGATGAGTAAGATTTGGTCTTGTAAAGATAATAATTATGATTGACATGGCCAATTGGCATGAATATTGAAACTTTACTATATGTTGTATTAAATCATCAAATTGGCTTCTTATATGATTGCATAATCTGCCAAATTTTGTATTTCACAAATTAAATACGACATAATGACATAAGCTATGGGAAAATCAAAGTTGATAACATTATCAAACTTATCACTAGAAGAATTAGAAGTTGATGCGGATCTTATTCCGTTGATGACAACTGATGACGAGGAGGCTATATCAAAAGAACCAATTCCAGAAATTATACCAATTTTACCACTTCGAAATACAGTATTGTTTCCTGGAGTTGTGATTCCAATTACTGCTACTCGCGATAAATCAATTCAGTTGATTCGGGATGCCAATACCTCGGATAAGCTTATTGGGGTGGTGTCACAACTTGATTCATCAGTACAATCACCTGAGGAAAAAGATCTGCATAAGATTGGAACCCTAGCACGTATTTTACGTGTATTGCAAATGCCAGATGGGAATACAACCATTATTTTACAAGGAAAAAAACGATTTCAGATTGAAGAATTCATTGAATCTCCATCTTATCTAAAAGCAACGGTCTCTGAGTTACCAGACGAACTTCCTAAAAAAGGCGACAAAGAATTTGCTGCGGTCATTGACTCAATTATGGATCTTGCACTGCAGATCATTGCCGAGAGTCCAAACATTCCGTCTGAGGCATCATTTGCCATAAAAAACATAAAGAGCGATTCATTTCTTGTCAATTTTGTGTCTTCAAACATGAGTATGTCGACATCAGATAAGCAAGAGATTTTGCAAAACAACAATTTACATAACCGTGCTATCCAATGTTTAAAACAGATGGATTTAGAGTTTCAAAAGCTTTCTCTAAAAAACGAAGTTCAATCGAAAGTTAGAAATGATCTGGATCAGCAGCAAAGAGAATACTTTCTGCACCAACAATTGAAGACAATTCAGGAAGAACTGGGAGGGTCATCTTCTCATCAAGATGTGGCAGACATTAGAACACGCTCTTTGAAAAAAAAGTGGGACAATAAAGTAAAAGACCATTTCAGCAAAGAGTTGGCCAAGATGGAACGCATGAATTCACAAGTTGCAGAATATGGCGTGCAACGAAATTATTTGGAGTTACTTCTTGATTTACCTTGGAATGAATTTTCAAAAGACAACTTTGATCTAAAGCGTGCTCAACGTATTCTAGACCGAGACCATTTTGGACTCGAAGAAGTGAAAAAGCGCGTGATTGAGTTTTTGGCAGTTCTCAAATTGAGAAACGACATGAAGTCTCCTATTTTATGTTTAACTGGACCTCCTGGTGTAGGTAAGACATCGTTAGGAAAGTCAATTGCTGAAGCTCTTGGTCGCGAGTACGTTCGTGTGTCTCTTGGAGGTATGCGTGACGAGGCAGAGATTCGTGGGCATCGCAAGACATATATCGGAGCTATGCCTGGTCGTATCCTGCAAAATATTAAAAAGGCAGGAACATCAAATCCCGTTTTCGTACTTGACGAAATTGATAAGCTTGCCCAAAGTTCACATGGAGACCCTTCATCTGCTTTGCTAGAGGTTTTGGATCCTGAACAAAACAATACGTTTTATGACAATTTTTTGGAGCTAGGCTATGATCTGTCAAAAGTACTTTTTATCGCAACCTCTAATACACTCTCTAACATTCAGCCCGCCTTGTTGGACCGTATGGAAATCATACGCGTTAGTGGATATACTTTGGAAGAAAAAGTTTCCATAGGAAGTAAATATTTGTTACCAAAACAGATCAAAGAGCATGGGTTGACAAATAATGACATGAAAATTGGTCGCTCAATTCTCAAAAAATTAGTTGCTATTTACACTTGAGAATCAGGAGTTCGTGGCTTTGACAAGACCATT
>JABHGH010000062.1 GCA_018672145.1 Flavobacteriaceae bacterium | reverse complement strand
TGCGTTTAACACCGCTGAAAACGACTTTGTTTTTGGCGTGTCAAAGTCAAAATCCTCAACAACAGTAAGAGATTTGTTCTTTGCCTTTAAACTTAGAGCAGACTTACGCGCCAGTCGCTTCACGTTTTTATTGATTTTCTGATCATAAGAACGAACACGCGGACCAAACACTCTACCACCTGTACGGAATAAAGGGTTTTTCATACTACCTGCACGTGCAGTTCCTGTTCCTTTTTGTTTTTTGATTTTACGTGTACTACCCGTAATCTCAGCACGTTCTTTAGCTTTGTGCGTACCTTGACGTTGGTGCGCCAAGTATTGCTTTACGTCCAAATAAACAGCGTGCTCATTAGGTTCTACACCAAACACTTCCTTAGACAAGTCGACTTGGCGACCTGTGTCTTTACCTTTTTGATCTACTACGGATACTTTCATCACTTCGATATTAAGATATAACCATTCTTATGCCCAGGGACACAACCCTTGACTACTATTAAATTCTTTTCAGGTACCACTTTAAGTACACGTAAGTTTTGTACGGTAACTCGCTCGTTGCCCATACGGCCTGCCATACGCATTCCTTTGAATACGCGTGCCGGATACGAAGCAGCACCAATAGAACCAGGAGCACGCAAACGGTTGTGTTGTCCGTGTGTTGCTTGACCTACACCACTAAAGCCGTGACGTTTGACAACACCCTGAAAACCTTTTCCTTTAGAAGTACCTGTGATATCAACAAATTCTCCTTCGCTAAACAAGTCAACACCAACTGTGTCTCCAAGTTTAAACTCAGATTCGAAGCCTTTAAACTCAACTAACTTTCGTTTAGTTGAGGTATTGGCCTTTTTAAAGTGACCTTCGGCGGCTTTGTTACTGTTTTTGGCTGATATATCATCAAACCCAAGCTGCAATGCATCATACCCATCAGTATCTTGTGTACGCACTTGCGTGACCACACAAGGTCCTGCCTGAATGACGGTACATGGCATATTTTTGCCACTCTCGTCAAAGATGCTTGTCATGCCGATTTTTTTTCCAATTAACCCTGACATATTGGTTTATTTTGTTATTCCCTTAGTAAATCTAATTATACTTTTATTTCAACTTCTACTCCACTCGGAAGCTCTAACTTCATCAACGCATCAATCGTTTTTGAAGAAGAACTATAGATATCCAAAAGACGCTTATACGAACTCAATTGGAACTGCTCACGCGATTTTTTATTAACGTGTGGCGAACGCAATACGGTAAAGATTTTTTTGTGTGTTGGCAATGGGATAGGACCCGTAACCACAGCACCTGTTGTCTTTACCGTCTTTACGATTTTTTCAGCCGACTTATCGACTAAGTTATAATCGTATGATTTGAGTTTGATTCTAATTTTTTGACTCATCGTATTCTTTTACTTTATCCGACTGATGCGGAGATTACTTCATCTGAAATGTTTTTTGGGGTCTCAGCATAATGCGAGAATTCCATAGTTGATGTCGCACGCCCTGACGATAGTGTCCGTAAGGAAGTCACATAGCCGAACATTTCGGAAAGAGGAACAATAGCTTTTACAACTTTCGATCCTGCACGATCATCCATACTGTTCACTTGACCACGACGACGATTTAAATCACCAACGATATCACCCATGTTTTCTTCTGGTGTCAAAACCTCAAGTTTCATCATGGGTTCCATAATTACCGCACCAGCAGCACGAGCAGCTTCTTTATAACCTATTTTGGCGGCCAATTCAAAGGATAGAGAATCTGAATCAACAGGATGAAAAGAACCATCTTTGAGGGTAACTTTCATCGCATCAACTTCAAATCCTGCCAATGGACCATTTCGCATGGCGTCTTTAAATCCTTTTTCTACAGACGGTATATATTCTCTTGGAACATTACCACCTTTAATATTGTTCACAAACTCAAGACCACTTTTACCTTCTTCGGCTGGTTCTAGCGTGAAGACAATGTCGGCAAACTTACCTCGACCACCCGTTTGTTTCTTGTATACCTCACGGTGATCTGCCAAACGAGTAATGGCTTCTTTGTACTCAACCTGTGGCTGACCTTGGTTGACATCAACTTTAAATTCACGGCGAAGGCGATCCGTAATAATGTCAAGGTGAAGCTCACCCATTCCACTAATAATGGTTTGACCAGATGCTTCGTCGGTTTTGACTTGGAAAGTCGGATCTTCTTCCGCTAATTTTCCAAGCGCCATTCCCAACTTATCAACGTCAGATTTCGTCTTAGGTTCAACAGCAATTCCGATAACTGGATCGGGAAAGTCCATACTTTCAAGTACGATTGGGTGTTTTTCAGCACACAATGTGTCACCCGTTTTGATATCCTTAAACCCAACAGCGGCACCAATGTCTCCAGCTTCAATAAAATCGATAGCATTTTGTTTGTTGGCGTGCATTTGGTAGATACGAGAAATACGTTCCTTGTTTCCTGATCTTGTATTCAGTACATATGATCCAGCGTCTAGGTGGCCTGAGTAAGCTCTAAAGAAAGCCAAACGACCAACATAAGGATCGGTAGCAATTTTAAACGCCAAAGCTGCAAAGGGGTCTGTAACATTTGGCTTACGAGAAATTGTCTCGTCAGTATCAGGGTCTGTTCCTTCAATTGCTTCTTTATCTTCTGGCGAAGGCAAGTAGCGACATACAGCGTCTAGTAAGAACTGAACACCTTTGTTTTTGAACGCAGAACCACAGATCATAGGAATAATACTCATGTCCTGTGTTGCTGCACGAAGCGCATTGTGAACTTCGTCTTCAGAAATACTGTCTGGATCTTCAAAATATTTTTCAAGAAGGTTTTCGTCATATTCTGCAACTGCCTCGATGAGTTCGCCACGGAATTTTTCAACCTCTTCTATCATGTCCTCAGGAATGTCAACCACGTCAAAAGTGGCTCCCATATTATCTTCATGCCAAATAATAGCACGATTTTTCACAAGGTCAACACAGCCTTTGAAATTATCTTCATCCCCAATTGGCAATACGATTGGTACAGCATTGGACTTTAACATTTCACGCACTTGCTTACAAACGTTTAAAAAGTTTGACCCTTGGCGGTCCATTTTGTTTACAAAACCAATACGTGGTACTTTGTAGTTGTCGGCCAAACGCCAGTTTGTTTCCGATTGTGGCTCTACACCATCAACTGCAGAAAACAAAAAGACCAAACCGTCTAGTACACGTAGCGAACGATTGACCTCAACGGTGAAATCAACGTGACCGGGGGTGTCAATAATATTAAAATGGTATCCCTTAGCTCCGTCAACGGCTTTTCCTTGATCGGTTGGGAAAGTCCATTCACAGGTGGTTGCCGCAGAAGTAATTGTAATACCTCTTTCTTGTTCTTGCTCCATCCAGTCCATGGTGGCAGCACCATCGTGAACTTCACCGATTTTGTGACTTACACCAGTGTAATATAAAATACGCTCTGTAGTGGTTGTCTTTCCCGCATCAATGTGGGCTGCAATTCCAATGTTACGTGTGTATTTAAGATCTCTTGCCATTGTCTTTTTTCTTAAAACCTAAAGTGAGAGAATGCTTTATTTGCTTCAGCCATCTTGTGTGTGTCAACACGTTTTTTAACGGCTGCTCCTTCTTCCTTAGCAGCAGCAAGAATTTCAGAAGCCAATTTTAGTGCCATTGACTTTTCATTGCGTTTACGCGAATAGGAAATAAGCCATTTCATTGCTGTTGAAATTTTTCGATCTGGGCGTATTGGGTTAGGTATTTGGAAGGTAGCTCCTCCTACGCGACGACTGCGCACCTCTACGTGAGGCATGACGTTTGTCAATGCTTCTTTCCAAAGCTCAAGTGCTGACTTTTCGTCGTCTTGTTTCTTTTCCTCGACGATATCCATTGCGTCGTAAAAAATTTGGAATGCTACTGATTTTTTGCCGCTCCACATTAGATTATTTACGAATCTAGTAACAAGCTGATCATTGAAACGTGGGTCTGGTAACAATGGGCGTTTTTTCGCGGATCTCTTTCTCATGTCTATGTATTGAGTGGTTCAAGCAAGCCTGAACGTCATTATTCTACTTAATATTATTTCTTAGGTCGTTTGGCACCGTATTTCGAACGTCGTTGTAGGCGTCCCTCAACACCAGCTGTGTCAAGTGCCCCACGAACTATGTGGTAACGAACACCTGGTAAATCTTTAACACGACCACCACGAACAAGAACAATCGAGTGCTCTTGAAGGTTGTGACCTTCTCCAGGAATGTAAGCATTAACTTCATTACCATTGGTTAAACGAACCCTAGCAACTTTACGCATTGCAGAGTTTGGCTTTTTAGGTGTTGTCGTGTACACACGAGTGCATACTCCACGTCTTTGTGGGCATGAGTCAAGTGCGGCAGATTTGCTCTTTTTTGAGAGATCTGTTCTTCCTTTACGAACGAGTTGCGAAATTGTTGGCATACTACTATATATATTCTTCCCTTATTTTCAGGGCTGCAAATGTACTATTATTTTTGGCATAAACAAATCTCATTCTTTCATTTTTTAAACTCTGAAAAAAATCACTGAATACAAATCTTTTGAGGTTTAACAAAAAGTATGGATACAACCATTGAAAAAGTTCGAGGATTTCATGTCCTTTTCTTTGGGAATGAAAATATAATCATTTGATTCTTAGCAACAATCTTCTCTGTTGGAAATCATAAAAACTACAAATCCATTACAAAAAGAAATAAGATAAAAATACTCATGCAATAAACAAAATGAAGTTAGAATTTATCTATTTTGAAAACACAGGGAGGTAATAAATATATTTTTTGTTGAGTGCACATTTATTATCATCGGTTTGATGTTAAATTATGCATCTAAAAACATCGTGATTAATTTTTTTTGGAAAACAAAACTCGCTTAGCAAAAAAATAAAAAAACCCGTTCGAAATTCGAACGGGTTTTTAAAATTATAAAATCAATGTAATTACTGACCTTGATTTGGTTTTGGCTTAGCATCAAGCTCAGCCAATGGAATTGAAAAAATCATCTTATCATCTCCTGCTGGGATTACTAAATTATCTCCACCAGAAATCATACCATTAAGTCTTCCATCTTTTCTGTTAAGACCAACTTCATTACGAGCCATATCAAAGTGGGCAACTCCTTCACCCCATAGCTCAATACGTCTGTAAAGTAAGATCTCATCAACTAAGGCTTGACCTGTATTGGTGGATTTGACATAGCTAGGATCACGCACAGAATTTAATTCAAAGAGAACGTCTTGAGCTTCACTATTTTTGTTTTGTTTAGCAAGGGCCTCAGCTTTTGTCAAATAAAACTCTGTATTTCTCAAGTATATATAGTCACCTACGAATGATCCTGCTCCATTTCCACCAGTTGATGAAAAACTATAGAACTTAAGTGCTGTATATTTTGAAGTACCAGCATAATGATACCATGTATCCGGTACTATAACTACGAAAGGATCGTAATTTTGATCAGCAAACCACGCTTTTCTTTTATCTGTGGACGGAATTTGATCATACAATAAAGAGTTTATCGATTTTTCATGGTTCCATCCGCTGTAACCATCCTGAATTTGACTCATGTGAGAAAAGAAAGATCGATATACCTCACTAGTCGTATCAGTAACTTGCGCACCCCAAATCACTTCAGAAAGGTCTAGACTTTGAAAGCCGTGAGATACATCTGCGCTAATACTACCAACACTCATCGCCACGTCTGCATATTCTTCAGCTTTTGACCAATTCTCATACGTTAAATAGTAACGAGCCAAATAAGCAGCAACAACATTAGCATCCATCGATTCCTTTGAAGATCTAGTATAATCTTGAAGTCCAGCGTATGCCGCTTCTAAATCATCTGTGATTTGCTTTTTGACCAAACCAACTGTAGAGTTTTGATTACCAATAAAGTCACCAAAATCAATTGGCACAGCTTCAGAAGCATCTGCTGCCCTAGTATGCTGGTATAATCTCAATAAATAAAAATATGAGAGACCTCTGTATGCGTGAGATTGATAATAGAAATCCAAATATTCTGTAGGGTCTACATCGGGATCAATTGAACTTATAACACTATTTGCTTTGTTGATTATTTTATAAAAGAACTCCCACAAAAAATAAGTATCCCCAGATGTTAATACATGGTTTTCGAAAAGGCTATACGGACCAAAGTGAGTATTGACATCCATATCCATATCATTACTTTTGAGATCCATTCCGACATCAACAGCTTTTAAACCGAATTGATTAGTTCCATCTTCACCGTCACGCATATAGGCTAAAATAGCTCCGTCGAGTGCTTTCAATCCTTGGGTGTTACCCATCTCATTAAGCTTTTGTGCATGAGAAAGTGTTAGATATTCCTCATCAGCAAAGTCCCTGTCATCTAGTTCAGAACAAGACTTAATACTAAATATTACTAGTAAGGCGAGAATAAAATTGATTGATTTCAAGCCAGTAAAATTATTATTTATCATGATTTAATATTTTTAATTTAAATTAATATTTATACCGAAAGCCATCGTTCTGTTGATGCCATATTCACCAGATGAGCTACCAATTAAACTTAATCGGGGATCATACCCTTGTCTTTCGCTATAAAGCAATAATGCATTATTAATAGTACCGTATAACCTGACACTATCGATATTATATTTCTTAAGTTCTTCATTTTTGAATGTATAACCTAAGTTAATATTGTTGAGACTCAAGTAAGTAAGACTTGTCAAATAACGATCCGAAGTCTTATATTGATCTGTACCTAGTGGATCTACACGAGGTAAATCAGCAGACTGGTTGTTTAGAGTCCATGTCTTATCATAATCAGGAATGTTTGTAATTTCATCATCAATCCCAAGTAATCTGAAATACTCATAATCTAAACCATATCCTCCAACTTGATAAGAGAACTGTAAATTCAGAGAAAAGTTTCCATACTGAACATTTGTTCCAAATCCGCCAAAAAAGTCAGGAATAGCAGTTTTCCCTAAGAAAGTTCTTCCATTCTCTGTAGCTACAGCATGATCTTCAGTTACAACCTCCGCTCCTGAGTCGTCAATAGTATAATATTGAGCATTACCATTGTCAGAATTAATGCCAGCAGATTTAACCATAAAATAGTCATAAATACTTTTCCCAACAACCCTACGGAAGTTCCCTACTTGAATTGAATCTTTTGGAAGTTCTGTGAGCTCATTTTTGAGTGTCGATAGGTTTGCGTTAAGGGAAATATTTAAATTATCTTTATCATAAACCTTCAAGCCAGCTTCAAGTTCTAAACCGCTATTTACCATGGTTCCAAGGTTTTCAGGTCTAGAAGACATTCCAGTTGAAAGCGGAATAGGATCGTTAAACAACAAATCTTTCGTCTCTTTGGTGTAGTAAGCTAGTGACAAGTTGAGCTTATCGTTTAAGCTTAAATCATAAGAGACATTTAAAGTTGAAGACTTTTCCCATGTGATTTCTTTACTACCAAGGCTAAATAAACTTTGTGCAAGAGCGCCATTATTTTCTGAAATTGAATATTGGTTTTCATAGGCAACATAATTTCGTCCACCAGAAGCGTAATTGATTCTATCATTACCAGAAGTTCCATAATTGATAGAAAATTTAGCATAGTCTATAACACTTGAGTTTTTCATGAAATCTTCATTACTCATAATCCAAGAACCACCAGCTGACCAAAATGCCCCCCAACGTTCGTCTGGATGAAATACTGAAGATGCATCATATCGACCAGTAAGAGTTAAATAATATGTATCATCCATACCATAAATAAATCTTGAGAAGTATCCTTCAGTCACATACTTTTGATTGTAATTTGATGCTGACCCATATACAGAAGCATTATCAAGTATAGGACTTAAATCACCAATCAAATTGTTTTTGTATAATGAGAGAGTAGTAAATTTCTCAACATAAGTTTCGTGACCCAAAAGAAAATCGAAACTATTACTGTCATCCTCTTCACTCCAAGTTAAAAGTTGTTGGTTAGTAAAGGCTGAAAAGTTGCTTCTAGTATTGGTTAACAAACCATTATTGGACTGAGCAAAAGCGCCAGAACCAGGTCCAGAGAAATCTGTAAACTTGTTTGCTTGTGTCAAATAATTGGCAACATATTCAAATTTAAACCCATATGGCAAATCGATTTTACCTCTTAAATTTCCATTAAAAATATCACCTTCGTTCGTTTCAATCGTATTTTCAATAACGGCGAGTGGGTGTTCTCCAATTGCATATTTTCTCACTCTAGTAGATCCATCATCAAAAGTTTGTACTTTACCCATGTCATATGCATAACCGCCTGGGTTATTTGGATTAAGGATTGGATTCCAATTCTGGTCATATTGATAAACTGGATAAATGGGCGCTATGCGTCTTGACCAAGCAAATGCGTTGGAATAAGATGTAGTCGGTGCACCTCCACTTAATGTTGCAGGAACCGCTTGACTTTTGGTGTTTGAATACGAAAAGTCACCACTTAAACTAATATTTTCAGCAATATCATTAACATTCAGTTTTAGACGAGTAGAGTGTCTATTAAAGTTACTCCTTACTGTATATCCATTGTTTTCTTCAGTACCTAGTGAAAAATAATAATCAACGTTTTCACTACCTCCAGAAATATTAAGGTTCGTAGATTTAAAATCTGCACTATCTCTAAACAATGAATCTTCCCAATAATCTTCTACTAACAAATTGGCAGCAGGATTAAGAAGGCCTGTAGATGGATCAACTAAAGTAGCGTTAGTCACGTCATAAACATTGTAACCAAGATTATCAACAAGATTGTCACTAGAGTATTGGTATGCTTCGGCTTCAGTCATTCCAGCACCTTGATCATTTTCATAGTAAAATTCTGAATTAGCAAATATGCTATGATATGTCTCATAAAACTCTTTAGGGTTATTGATTACATTGTAATCTTTAGCACCTCTTTGAGTAAGACCAACTTTAGAATCTAAAGAAATAGAAGCTTTTTTATTTTTTTTCCCGTTTTTAGTGTTAATCAACAATACTCCGTTTGAAGCTTTATTTCCATAAAGAGATGTTGAAGAAGCGTCTTTAAGAACAGATGTTGACTCTATATCTTGCGGGTTAATACTATTAAGGTTACCACTAAAAGGAACACCGTCAACAACAATTAAAGGAGAACTACTAGCGTTAATTGATCCAAATCCTCGAATTCTCACTGTAGGACTCGACCCAGGCACTGCACTGGATTGAACAATTCTCAAACCTGAAACCAAACCTTCTAGGCTTTTGACTGGGTTTGAATAAGTAGAGTTTTCTATTTGTTCAGCAGTGACAACACTCACTGATCCAGTAAGAGAAGCTTTCGATTGACTTCCATAGGCAACAACCACAACTTCATCAAGAACGTTTGCTTGCATGCTTATGTTTTGAATGGCTCCGTCAACGGAAACACTTTGATCACTATACCCCACATAGCTAAAGACAAGTATGTCGTCTTGTGAAGCATTAATTTTATAATTTCCGTTAAAGTCGCTGGTTGTACCGCGATTCGTGCCTTCTACAACAATCGTAACACCAGGAAGCGAAATGCCATCGGCATCTGTGACTACCCCCGAAACAGATTGTTGTGCAAAGGAAACTTGAAACACTGCTAAAAAAGCAAATGTTAGTGTTTGAATAAGTTTTAATTTCATAATTACATTAAATGGTTATCAACATCAAATATGTTAATAAATTGTTAAATAAGCAAATTTAAGTTAAAAAAATATCATATCGCTACTTCATTTTTGCTTGCCCTTCAATTTGTACAAACTTTAAGTAACGACTACGCAGCTTATCTAGGTTTATTAACCAATAACCTTTTAAACAAATAGTTATACCTGAATTATTGTAGCGTTCGAAACGAATAAACCTGAGAATACGAATCATTGCCATGTGAATCTTGCGAATAAATTCGCCAGAAATAAACGGTATCTACTTCGAGTCCAACCAAAATTGATGAAGACATAAGATTTGTAAACTCCTGTTTTGGGGGTTGAAATCCGTCAATGGTGTCCAAATAAAGTGTGTAGACAAGCTGATCTCCATCAGGGTCAACGCCAGTCCAATTAAGATCAAAGGACCCATTCGTTAATGAAACGACCTCCCCTGCTTCTGGTGAAAGTAAATCGGACATAAATGGAGCGCCATTGGACTCCCCATTTCCTTGTAGATAAAAATACCACGTTTCACTCACTGGGAAATCATTTAAAAAATAATCCGAAGAAGAAGTCACAAACCAAGAATAGCCAAAGCCTTTATCCAAATCAATCGTTGTT
>JABHGH010000140.1 GCA_018672145.1 Flavobacteriaceae bacterium | reverse complement strand
CGAAAGGGATCGATTTATGAAGCAGCTGCATGAGGAGTTTCCAGAATACGGATGGGATACCAACAAAGGATATCCCACCAAAAAACATAGGATAGGCATACAGAAAATCGGTCCGTCGAAGTGGCACAGAAAAAGTTTTACATTATTGTCAACGCAAACTGAAATTGATTTTTAAGTTTATTATTTTTGTATGATGCGCCTACTATTTCTTTGCTCTCTAGTTTTAATTTTAACCCGTTGTTCAACGCCATCAACGAGCTCTACAAATCCGCTTGGATTTGTACCTGCAAAACCCGTGGCTATTATCCAAGCGGATGACATCCAATCCATTGCTGCTTTTACTGCTAATAATACAGCGATCAATTCATTCCTCGACCCACTTCTCGCAACTGCCGAACATTGGCTCCCGATGGGCAATTCCATTATAAGTTATCATGAAGAAGGTGTCAAGGAATATAAATATTTGCTCATTCATCCCTTGGCTCCGCAAGACAGCTTACCAAAACTTATTGGCGATACGCTGAATTACAACAATATTTCTATTGTCCGGTTTGAGAAACATAACATAAGTCGCTATGGAATTGTACACAACGAATATTACTTTGAGTCGGATTCTAAGATTTTACTTGAAAACAGTATTCGACTGCACAAAAAACCTAATGTGCCTGATGCAGATCTTCAAAAATTGTTTGATTCAAAGTCAAACGCATTCCAACTTTTTATCAATGAACGCGCTCAATCTCTATTGGCTCAAAAATTTGACGACAAGACACCATTCTCACTTGCAGACTTTTCTTCTTGGATAGCCATTCGCCCCGAAGCCAATAGTGGTAATGGTATTTTACACAGTACCGGATTACTGTCAGAGACGAAGTACACCAAAATGCATTTGGTTGCAAACCAACGACACAACCTATCAAAAACACTTGCCAGTGTACCACTTAACGCTACAGGCGTGTCATTGTTTGCCTTTGATTATAAATCTTTTGAAAGCATTCGAAATCGGTACAATACACAGCATAATCTAGCGACGAGTCCACTAGACAGTATCGTAATGCAAGCAAAAGCGATTGCCAATGTATATACCTCGAAAGATCAAGTTGCCATTCTTGACATGACAGGAGTAGAAGAACTGGAACAACTTCTTGAAAAAAATGCTGAGGCAACACGAAAAATTAGAGGTCTAAACACCTATTCGTTTTCACCAGAAAAAACAATTTCAAACCTGGCTTCTCCGCTTATAAAAATGCCCATTTTAGCTCATGCTGCCTTACGCAATGAAATGTTGATTCTAACAACAACTATTGAACAACTCGAAGAAGTACTCACCCAACTCGCCAATGGGTATTCACTAGAAAGTGATACTCAATTTCCCGCATTAGCAAATGAGATTCCAAAGGAAAGTTCTTTTCTTCTTGTCGGGCTTGAAGACGCTTTTTCAAAAAAAATAAACGGATTATTAACTGAAGACCTAGCGGTAACGCCAAACGATGATTACCCCTACTGGCTAGGGATTGGATTGGTAGAAAGTGGCGTTGCACAGTTGCAGTTCCAACGAATTGCAAAACAGGAGGAAGTTACGAATAAAAGACCCAAGCTCCTGTTTAGCGCTTCAATAGATACACCGATTGCTCAGGGACCTAATGCCATGCTGAATCATTTAAACGGAACCATTGAATGGGCCATTCAGGATGAAAAAAACAATCTCCGACTAATTAATGGGAGTGGCAATAATATTTGGACAAAACCAATTGAAAGTCAAATTCAATTTCCAATCTTACAAGTTGATTTATACCAAAACAGTCGTCTGCAAATGGCATACACAACACAACATCGATTTGAAGTCATTGATCGCAACGCGAAACCAGTAAAGCCGTTTACGAAGTCTCTTAAATCTCCGCTGCCACTTGCTGTGTTTGACTACGAAAACTCACGGGACTATCGCCTAATACTGGTTGATCAAACTACATGGGAATTAAGGGACCGTAAATTTCAGAAAATCAGTGGGTTTAATCGTTCTAAAGCAAATTTAAAATACACTCCAAAGCACATTCGCATTGGAACAAGGGACTACATAGTAATTGTTGAGAAAAATGATAAACTGTTGTTATTGAATCGAAGAGGGGATGTTCGCATTAAAACACCTGCCGATTTAAAATTGAACTCTAACGTCTATTTGCATCAAAATGGTTTTGTTGGTTTGGATCAAAAAAATCGACTATTCCGCATTGAAACCAACGGAAAAATTAGCTACCGAACGCTTCCTTTCGAAACCCCTTATAAACTTTCAGCAAGAGGAAAAAATATGGCTCTATTGACTGAAAACAAACTCGAAATTAATGGGCGAGTTATCGAACTCGATTTTGGACTTTATGGAGAGCCCAAAATACATGTTGTAAATAACAGAACCTATATCAGCCTGTGTGATGAACAGGAGGAAAAGATATTTGTTTTTGACCGCAAGGGTAATGTGCTTCCCCATTTCCCCATCTATGGAACGGGTCCCGTTACTATCGATAACGACCGAAAAGGGAATGTTTTTTTGGCGACTAAAGGGGAAAAAAACAAGCTTATCGTGTATCAAATTCCTCAATAAACAAATTGAGAGTCAAACAAGTCTTGAAAGTGGTGTTTGATACGTTCTTTCACCTCTTCAATATCAACTTCTTGACTCAGTTCTTTTGCCATAGAAGTGACTCCTTTTCCTTGAATACCACAGGGTACAATGTGATCAAACGGCTTAAGGTCAGTGTTGACGTTGAGTGAAAATCCATGCATAGTTACCCATCGACTTGCACGGATACCCATTGCACATATTTTTCGAGCAAAAGGAGTGCCAACATCAATCCAAACACCTGTCTCGCCTTTGCTTCTGGTCGCAGTAATCTCAAAGTCCATCAAAGTACTAATGATGACCTGTTCTAACAAACGCAAGTATTTATGAATATCTGTGAAAAATTGATCTAAGTCTAAAATTGGATACCCCACTATTTGACCAGGTCCGTGATAAGTGACATCACCTCCTCGGTCGATTTTGTAAAAGGAAATCCCTTCCTTTTCTAGGTCTTTTTTATTGAGCAATAAATGGTCCATCTTTCCACTTTTCCCAAGCGTAATTACAGGGAAATGCTCAACGAGCAAAAAATGGCTGGTGGTAGGTAGATTGGTTTCGCTCCTTCGATTGTGAATTTTTACATCAATGGTTTTTTGAAACAAATCATGTTGTAAATCCCATATCGTTTGATAGTCGGAAAGTCCAAGGTCACGAAATTGAATCTCTCTATCCATGATGCTGTTGTTGAAATAGTTGCTATTTTGTGTAGACATTTACCCTCCAACCGCACAAAGTAAGTGAAAAACAAGCATTCTAACATCACGACACAAGCATGAGTTGCGTCGTTGCCATAAAACAACAACTATTGGAAAGATTTGCGACAAGAAATACAAATCCAAACACGAAGTCGTACAATTGGCTAAGCATGATTATCTTTGTTGAAAATTATGCTCAATTTTGGAACGCTCAGAACAAGAACTCGTACGACGAGACAAGCTTAAACAGTTACGCGCATTGGGAATTAATCCTTTTCCAGCCGCTGCTTTTACTACCGACGCCAACAGTGATCTCATCACAAACGATTTTGTAGAAGGCAAAAAAGTAACACTCGCTGGGCGACTGATGTCTCGTCGGATTCAAGGAAAAGCTAGTTTTGCTGAATTACAAGACTCCACAGGTCGGGTCCAAATCTATTTCAATCGTGACATTCTGTGTCCTACGGAAGATAAGACAATGTACAACGATGTTTACAAGAAATTGCTAGATATTGGGGATATAATTGGATTGTCAGGCACTTTGTTTACCACACAAGTTGGCGAGAAAACAGTGCAGGTTGAGACCTTACACGTTTTAAGTAAATCACTTCGACCTCTACCCTTGCCAAAAACAGACGCTGAAGGCAATACCTATGATTCTTTTTCTGATCCTGAGCAACGATACCGTATGCGCTACGTTGACTTGATCGTGAATCCGCAAGTAAAAGACACTTTTATAAAGCGAACAAAAATTACAAACACTATTCGTTCGTTCTTCAATAACATGGGATACCTAGAAGTCGAAACACCTATCTTGCAACCGATTCCTGGTGGAGCTGCAGCCCGTCCATTTGTAACTCATCACAACGCATTAAACATTCCACTTTATTTACGCATTGCCAATGAGCTTTATCTGAAAAGACTCATTGTTGGCGGACTTGATGGTGTGTATGAATTCGCCAAAGATTTTAGAAACGAGGGAATGGACAGAACCCATAACCCAGAGTTTACCGTAATGGAACTATATGTGGCTTATAAAGACTACCACTGGATGATGGAAACCACAGAATCTCTATTAGAACAAGTGGCTATGGATACCCATGGCACTTCTAAAGTGACAGTTGGCGAACACAGTATAGACTTTAAAGCACCATATCCACGTGTACCAATCTTAGATGCGATTGAAAAGCATACAGGAATCAATGTCACGGGAATGGACGAAAACAACTTGCGCAAGACAGCATTGTCACTCGGCATTGAAGCTGATGAAAGCATGGGCGTTGGAAAACTCATCGACGAAATTTTCGGAAGCTGCTGTGAGCATCACTATATCCAACCAACCTTTATCACGGACTATCCCAAGGAGATGAGTCCATTGACAAAAATTCACCGTGATAAACCTGGACTAACGGAACGCTTTGAACTTTTGGTCAATGGAAAAGAACTTGCCAATGCATATTCGGAACTTAACGACCCCATTGATCAGTTAGAGCGTTTTGAAGACCAACTTTCATTATCTGAAAAGGGGGACGACGAAGCAATGTTCATTGACCATGATTTTGTGCGCGCACTCGAATACGGAATGCCACCAACGTCTGGAATCGGCATTGGAATTGACCGGTTAGTCATGCTAATGACAAACAACAGTTCCATTCAAGAAGTTCTGTTTTTTCCGCAAATGCGTCCTGAAGTTCAAGGGCCAACGTTGACTGAGGAAGAGGAAGTTGTTTTAAAACTTCTGAAGCAGAAGAGTCCAATAACTCTTTCTGAGCTGAAAGAAAAAGCAGGTCTCAGCAATAAAAAATGGGATAAAGCAATAAAAGGACTCTCCGCCTATGACTTAGCAAAAGTCTCCAAAAATGACGAAGGCCTTTTTGTCAACCTCATGAACTAAATTTTTGTTATAAAGAAAAGGCACCTTTACAGTAATAAAGCAACTTTACATTTCACGAATAGTTTCATGAAATGCCTGAATAGTGACGTCGAGGTCTTTGTATGAAATTGCATCATTTAGAAAATAACTTTCAAATGCACT
>JABHGH010000148.1 GCA_018672145.1 Flavobacteriaceae bacterium | reverse complement strand
TGACATACACTCTTGTAGCAGAGAGCGAAGCTGACCTCAAAACAGGTAAAATCTCTGTGAGTTCGCCTATTGGAAAAGGTCTTTTAGGGAAATCAGTCGGCGAGCTGAGCGAGGTGAGTGTTCCCAACGGCAACTTAAAGTTCAAAATCCTCTCCATAACACGTTAGTAATGCCTTCTATTTTCACTCGAATTATTAAAGGTGAGTTACCTTCTTACAAAATTGATGAGGACGAGCATTGTTATGCTTTTTTGGACATCAACCCCAATGCGCATGGACACGTACTTTGTGTGCCCAAGCAAGAAGTTGATAAATTGTTTGACTTGGACGATGATCTCTATGAACATTTGATGCGTTTTTCAAAACGTATTGCCAAGGCATTGCGACAAGCAGTCTCTTGCGAACGCGTGGGTATGGCTGTTATTGGTCTTGAAGTACCACATGCACACGTTCATTTGATTCCGATCAGCGAAATGCATCAGATGACCTTTCAAACAAAAGTGAAGTTGTCAGAAAATGAGTTTGCTGCACTAGCGGAGAAAATCACAGCGGAACTATAGATCTTTTTGCAGCGTAATTTGGAAATGAGTTTGCTTGTCTTTTTCTGACGAAACCAAGCGGATACTCCCTTGGTGGTAATCTTCAATGATGCGTCTGCAAAGAGACAGTCCAAGTCCCCATCCTCTAGATTTGGTTGTCACACCAGGACGAAAAATGATCTTCATCAGCCTTTTGGAAATTCCTTTTCCGTTGTCTATTACATTGACAAATACTGTATTTTCGGTCTGACGGATTTGCAGTTCTACCCTGCCCTTATCGACTACTGCGTCAATGGCATTATTAATAAGGTTTTCAATAACCCAGCAGTATAACTCGCGATTTAATGGAAGTTCGATTAGCTCTGCGTCGGAGGAAAAACTCATAGCTACGCCTTGGCTGGCTTTGGTGGATAGGTACTCAAAAACTTCCCGTGTTGCACCCACGATATTGGTATTCGACTTTTTGGGAAGCGACCCAATTTTTGAAAATCGATTAGCAATGGTTTCCAGTCGTTGAATGTCACCTTCCATAGGTGAGATGATACTATTGTCCACATGTTTTTCTTTCAGAAGTGAAACCCAACCCATCAAGGACGATAACGGGGTGCCAAGTTGGTGAGCTGTTTCTTTTGCCATTCCTGTCCAAAGTTTGTTTTGGATGGCGACTTGTGTGGTGCGCAAATAGAAAAAAATGAGTCCGCCTAAGCTAAAAAGAAGAAGGAGTAAAGCCAATGGGTAGAATCGCAGCTTGCCCAGTAGCGACGAATTCCCATAGTACATACGTTGGTTGACCGCATTTTCGAATATAATTTCAATCGACGGGTTTTCTTTTTTGATGTTTTTTAATGTGTTTTTTAAAAAAAGGGAGTCAGAGGCTAGAGCCCGAACAGGGTCTATATTGTTAAACGAAACAATTTGATCGTTTTCATTCACAATAATCATTGGAATGTTTTTCTCACTTGTTAAGACTTCAAAAATCAGAGGGTCGACATCAGAGTTGAAATCGATATTTTTAATGAACTGTTGTTGGGCAAGTGCCCAAACTTCCATGCGTTGCCTTTCATCAACTTCGGTTTGTTTGACCAGTCGAAAAATACTCCAAAGAATAAATAGGATCGTCGCTGACAGCAGAGTCAGAATGGCCCAACGTCCTCGCGAACTCCAATCGATTGGTGATGTTTGCATTTCCTAACGAATATAATTGATTTTAGGCAATGTTTTGAATCACAAAATACCTAAATTTGTAAAGAGCATAATCATACAAATATGGAAGTTTTAGGACGCATAAAGCACATCTACGAAACAAAAGAATACGGAAGTAACGGCTTTAAAAAACGCGAACTCGTTGTAACAACAGAAGAACAATACCCACAACACTTGTTACTGGAGTTTGTACAGGAAAAATGTGACTTATTAAATACATTTAAAGAAAACGATCGCGTAAAGGTTGCCATTAATTTACGAGGTCGGGAGTGGCAAAATCCACAAGGAGAAACCAAGTTTTTCAATTCCATTCAAGGGTGGCGTATCGAATCCTTAGACCAGGCTGGGACCTCTGAACCACCACCACCACCATTTGATCCTGCTGAGGACGTTAACACAGAAGCGCCAGACGATTTGCCCTTCTAGTTTATGACATAAATGATGTTTCGTTTGACCGACACCTTGTTGTTTCCTTCTCCTGAGCAGGCCTCTCCCGAAGGAATTGTTGCAGTTGGTGGCGATCTTCAGCCTGAGCGTGTCATGCTTGCCTATCAAAAAGGCATTTTCCCCTGGTTTGAAAACGACGATTTTTTACTGTGGTGGAGTCCAGACCCACGAATGGTTTTGTTTCCTGAAAAACTTAAAATATCAAAGAGTATGCGCAGTGTTTTGCGCAAAAAAATATTTGAAGTCACTTTCAATAAAGCTTTTGATGAGGTTGTAGAGGCCTGTGCCAAGGTAAAGCGGTTTGGTCAAAACGGCACTTGGATTACCCCTGGGTTAATGAAAACCTATTCCACCCTACATCAACAAGGACATGCCCATTCTGTCGAGGTTTGGGAAGAAGGCACCCTTGTGGGTGGGCTCTATGGCATTGACCTTGGTACCGTATTTTGTGGAGAAAGCATGTTCTCCAAGGCGAGCAACGCTAGTAAAGTCGCTTTGATTTCTCTCACGAAAGAGCTCAAAAAAAACAACTACAAACTCATTGACTGTCAGGTGCCCACACAACACTTGGCGAGTATGGGTGCTGCACCCATACCACGCACCGAGTTTTTGACGTTTTTACGCTAGTTTTTTCACCTCTTCATGCCGAAAACAACTCACCAAATGATCATTGATCATGCCATTGGCTTGCATGTGCGAATAGACGATAACACTTCCGATAAATTTAAATCCGTTTTTTTTCAGGGATAGACACACACGCTCTGAAAGGATTGTCTTTGTTGGAATTTGCCCTAAATGTATAAATGCATTTTGAACGGGTTTGTTATTGACAAAGGCCCAGATGTAATCACTAAAAGAACCATAGGTTTTTTGCACATTCTGAAACGCTTTGGCGTTATTAACAGCGGCTTCGATTTTCATTCGATTCCGAATGATGCCTTTGTCCATGCAAAGGGCTTCGATCTTTTCAGGACCATAGGCAGCGACTTTGTGAACATCAAAGTCATCAAAAGCACGACGAAAATTTTCACGCTTTCGTAAGATGGCTAGCCAGCTCAGCCCTGCTTGAAAGGTCTCTAATAATAGAGTAGCAAAAAGGGATTCGTCGTCGCGAATGGGAACTCCCCATTCGGTATCGTGATAGTGTTTGTAATCGGAGTGAGCTTCACACCATGGGCATCTTTGTTGGGACATGTTTTGGGGTTTTTATGATTGTATATTTTTTTCAAAAGTTTCTATAGATATTGCTTGTGCAAGGGTGTGCGTACCGATAGCGGTGCGACATAATTTTTTGAGGTAACCACCAACACCGAGTACTTGACCATAGTCATGTGCGATGGAGCGAATATAAGTCCCTTTACCACATTGAATTTCGAACCCCACATCTGGAAGTTCGATAGATGTAATCTCAAACTGATGAATGATGATATCACGATCTGGAACGTCGACATGTTCTCCGGCACGAGCATGTTCATAGAGGCGTTTGCCTTTTTGTTTGATTGCTGAAAACAGAGGCGGTTTTTGTTTAATATGTCCCCTAAATGTTGCTGTGGCTGCTATCAAATCTTCTTTGCGAAGATGTGAGGGATTGCTTTGAGGTTCAATGGTGGTTTCCAAATCATATGACGGGGTGGTGGCGCCCAAACAAATTGTTCCCGTATAGGCTTTGTCTGCACCAACAAAATCTTGAATTTGTTTTGTCATTTTTCCTGTGCAAACAAGCAGCAGCCCAGTTGCTAAAGGATCAAGAGTGCCAGCGTGACCAACTTTGATTTTTTTGATACCGTATTGGCGACAAAGTAGCCAGCGAATTTTGTTGACCACTTGAAAAGATGTCCATCCAATGGGTTTGTCGACAAGAACGACTTGTCCGTTCTGAAAAGCATCAAGAGAATAGGTCATAGGATGTTAGTGAGCAAGGCAATTGTACCCACCAAAGCGCAATAGTAGGCAAAGTAGCGGAGCTTGGACCGTTTCACTAGAGCGATCATCCAACGACAGGCGAAATAACCGCTGACAAATGCGGCCAAAAAACCGATAACAAAGGGAGTGCGTTCGATCATCATTCCATTTTGATCGAGTCCACCGTCGAGGATTTTTTTGGCCATACTCCCAAAAATCAAAGGAACGACCATCAAAAACGAAAAGCGAGCTGCTTTTTCGCGATCAACACCCAACAATAAACTGCATGCGATGGTTGCGCCGCTGCGTGATATGCCGGGAAGGATGGCAAGTGCTTGTGCGATTCCTATCCACCAAGCGTTTGCGAGTGAAACTTTTTTGGTGTTTTGCATAGGACGGTCAGCGATATAGAGCAAGCCGGCGGTGAGCCAAAGCATAAAGCCCACTAAAAGCGTATTACCAAAAAACGAACTGCTAATCGTGTCTTCCAGGAAAAAACCAACCAAGGTGGCAGGGATCATCGAGAGTAAAATACGTAAGGCAAATTGGGAGGATGCATTATTTTTAAAAACAAATAGTCCACGAAGAATTGACCAGATATCTGCACGAAAGACCACAATGGTCGCCAGTGCCGTAGCACCGTGAACAACGATGGTAAAGAGCAGATTGGTCTCCGATAGGTTTTGATTCCCAAAAAGGGCTTGAGCCAGTTCCAAATGACCACTCGAAGAGACAGGAAGAAATTCGGTTAACCCTTGAATAATACCCAGTAGTAAAGCTTCTACGACTGACATCAGGGCTTTGTTTTGTGTTTTGCGGAACGCAATATGGCAGCGATCTGAATGCCAAAGCCGGCAAGGACAAGGGCAGGCGCAAGGCGAATGCGTTGAAAATTAAAAATAGCGGGATTAAATACGTCGGGGTCTTCGCTACCGCCTCCTGCCATGAAGATAAATCCGAGTATGATGACGATCAAACCAATGAGCATCAGTTTATAATTCACTGCTGAAAAAATCAATTCTTTTTTTGGTTTATTTGTTTTCATATTTAATAAAGATAGTCGGTTTTAAGGTTCAAATAGCGTTGGGTTGCCATTCGTGCACTGAGCGATGTGATGAGAACGGACAAAAACAATATGCCACCAAAACTCATAAACACGGTCTGTGTATCCATGAGTTGATTGAGGTCGGGAAGATATGTCTTTCCTGTTTGCAGTAAACCCCAAACACCTGAGCAGGCGAGAAATGCACTAATGATCCCCAAATACAAATATGTGCGTATAAATGGACCACGTATAAAACCCTTGCGTGCACCAACTAATTGCATGGTTTTGATAATCATTCGTTTTGCGTAGATCGATAACCTAATAGAATTATTGATGAGGACAATAGAAAGCAATAAGAAAAATGCGCAACAGCCCAGCAGCAACACGCTCGCACGTTCAATATTTTCATTTAACAAATTGATGAGTGGACGGTCAAAAACCAATTCGCTCACAAAGGGTTTTTCGGTGAGTATCGCGCTGACGCTGTCCACACGAAGGGTAGTCACATAGTCACCTTTCAGACGTAAGTCAATAGCATCTTGTAAGGGATTGTAACCTAGAAAATCCATAAAATCTTCTCCAATTTCGGCACTGTGTTCTTGTGCGGCTTGCTCTTTGGAAATATAGGAAACCGAGCGGGTAAATGGCGCCAACTTGAGCATGGTTTCCAACTGATTTACCTCGACGTCTTTGGCATCTTCTTGCAGAAAAACGGTGAGAACAACTTGTTCTTTTACATGTTGCGCAAGCTGTTGTGTATTGAGTACTAGTAGTCCTAAAACGCCAACCACAAACAAAATTAAACTCATGCTAAACACAATCCCAATATAGGAGCGAAGCACCCGTCTGCGTTGATAAACATGACTCGGTTTTGGCATAAAGGGTAAAAATACAAAAAACCTTCTCACAGTCCTATTGTTGATTTTCCACTTTTCATTCTACAAATAATGGTATTTTTGCGACACAAGTACAAACAATGGCATATCCATTTCGATCTATTGAAAAAAAGTGGCAGTCCTTTTGGGCAAAAAACCACACCTTTTCCGCAGCATTTCCATCTAATAAACCCAAATACTACGTCTTGGATATGTTTCCTTATCCTTCGGGTGCCGGCTTGCACGTTGGTCATCCACTTGGCTACATCGCCAGTGATGTTGTCTCGCGCTATAAAAGACATAAGGGTTTTAATGTATTGCATCCGCAGGGATACGATTCTTTTGGTCTTCCAGCCGAGCAGTATGCCATTCAAACGGGTCAACATCCTGCCCAAACAACAGACACCAACATCAAACGCTATCGTGAACAGTTGGATCAATTGGGGTTTTCTTTCGATTGGGATCGTGAGTTCCGCACTTCCGAGCCAGATTATTACCGCTGGACACAATGGATTTTTAGTCAGCTCTTTGCGGCATGGTATGACAATACTAGCGATAGAGCTAAGCCCATTTCGACACTCATAGATCACCTCGATAAGTGGGGGACCGATCAGCTCGATGCACATTGCGACGAGGACACCCCCCTTCTCACAGCAACCGAGTGGAAGGCCTTGACAAGCGACGAACAACAAACCTATTTGTTGCACTATCGTATGACCTATTTGGCAGAGTCTGAAGTGAACTGGTGTCCGCAATTGGGCACCGTATTAGCCAACGATGAGGTTGTCAATGGTGTTTCAGAACGAGGTGGATTTGCTGTCGAACGCAAAAAAATGACGCAATGGATCATGCGAATATCCTGCTATGCTGAGCGATTACTCGATGGTCTTAACACTATCGATTGGCCTGAACCACTCAAAGAAATGCAACGCAACTGGATTGGACGATCGGTTGGAGCGACAGTTCGATTTTCGGTTTTTCAACATGACGCTGAAATCGAAGTTTTTACCACTCGTCCCGACACGCTTTACGGGGTTACTTTCATGACCTTGGCACCTGAACATCCACTTGTCCAGAACATCACTACTGACGACCAACGTGTCGCTGTGCAAGATTATGTTTCACAAAGCGCAAAACGTACCGAAAGAGACCGCATGGCTGATGTTAAAAACATCACAGGTGTCTTTACTGGGAGCTATGCAATTCACCCATTGAGCGGAGCGAAAGTTCCCATTTGGATTGGAGACTACGTGTTGGCGGGCTACGGCACGGGTGCTGTCATGGCCGTTCCCTGTGGTGACCAACGAGATTATGAATTTGCAACCCACTTTTCGATTCCCATCACAAACATTTTTGCAGATGTCGAAATTGAAAACGCTGCCCATGTTGAAAAAGGAGAAACACGCATTGCCAACTCTGATTTTCTCAATGGTCTGACCGTAGCGGAAGCCACTCAAGCTGCTGTTGAGCATCTTGAAAAAATAGATCGTGGAACGGCCAAAATACAGTATCGTTTGCGCGATGCCGTTTTTAGCCGACAGCGATATTGGGGCGAGCCTATTCCTGTTTATTTCAAAAATGGAATCCCGCATTTGATCTCCGAACACTGTTTGCCTCTTCAGCTGCCTGCGGTAGAAAAATACTTGCCCACCGAAACGGGATCGCCTCCTCTTGGGAATGCCATAGATTGGGCGTGGGACGAAACAAATGAAACGGTGGTTACCATCGATAAAATCAACGAAAAAACAATATTCCCCATCGAGTTAAATACTATGCCAGGTTGGGCGGGTAGCTCTTGGTATTTTAACCGCTATGTGGACGCAAAAAACAATAAGGCTTTTGCAGATCGTGACAAGCTCGAATATTGGGGTAAGGTTGATTTGTATGTCGGCGGAAGTGAACACGCCACGGGCCACTTACTCTATTCACGTTTTTGGCAAAAAGTGCTCTTTGATTTGGGTCATGTGCCTGTCAATGAGTTTGCTCAAAAACTTGTCAACCAAGGAATGATTTTGGGAGAAAGTGCTTTTATCTTCCGCAAGTCTGGTACACAAACCTATGTGTCGGCTGGCTTGATCAACGGCATTGACGTCGAACCCATTCATGTGGATGTAACCTATGTGGACGCTAACAATGTTGTGGCACATCATGAGCTCAAAAACTGGCGACCTGAATTTGCCGACGCAAAGTTTGATCTAGAAGACGGTAAGCTCATCGCCAAGCGAGAAGTCGAAAAAATGTCCAAGTCCAAATACAATGTTGTTAACCCCGATGATATTTGCGATCAGTATGGTGCGGACACACTTCGAATGTATGAACTCTTTTTGGGACCTATCGAACAGGCAAAACCTTGGAACACTGCTGGTATTTCTGGAGTGTATGGATTTCTGAATAAGTTTTGGAGACTATTTCACGAAAACGAACAGTTTTCAATTTCAGACGAACCACCATCGTCCGGAATGCTTAAATCACTGCATACGACCATTGAAAAAGTCACACATGATATTGACCAATTTTCACTCAATACCGCAGTGAGTGCCTTTATGATTTGTGTGAATGAGCTCACAGCTGCCAAGTGTAATCATCGAGCTATTTTGAAACCTTTAACGGTCTTATTAGCACCCTTTGCACCTCATATTTGCGAAGAATTATGGGAAAAATTAGGCCACACCTCATCGCTTTCAAACGAACCTTATCCCATTGCTGATCCCATGCATCTCAAAGAGACACAAATTACTTACCCGATTAGCTTTAATGGTAAAATGCGCTTCACACTTGACCTTGATGCCGAGGCCACCAAAGACGAGATTGAACAAGCAGCCCTAGCCGACGAGCGTACAGCTCAATATCTCGAAGGAAAAACCATTCGAAAAATGATTGTCATCCCCAGTAAAATCGTAAATATCGTTTGTGGATGATCGACCAAAATGAAATCATCGGATTGATTGCAGCTGTCTGCACGACTTTTGCCTTTATCCCTCAGGTTATCAAAGTTTGGAAAACCAAACAGACCAAGGACTTGTCATTGCGGATGTATTCCATCATGTTTATCGGCATACTCCTGTGGTTGGTTTACGGTATTCGTATCGATAGCTTATCAATTATGTTGGCCAATTTGGTAACTGCAATCTTAGTTGGTGCTATTTTGGTGTTTATTATTCAAGGAAAGCGCACCAAATAAAAAAGCAATTTTGGGAGTGCTTGAAGTAATTAAATGTAGCAGTGACTACAGGCCACCAAATTCTCTGTTGCTTAGAATCAGTGTAAAATTTTATCATTCCGTTGTTTTTATGCCGTCTTGACAGTCTGCTTTACTTGGCAACATTTTTGTAGTATATTCACAAAAAAAGTACATGGGCTATTATTACGGTATTGGTGGAGAATTTTATCTCATCGCCATTGTTTTTGCTGCGATCAGCATGATCGTGAGTCAACGACTTAAATCAAAATTTAAAACCTATTCAAAAATTCAATTGCGCAACGGTCTTTCGGGTGCCGAGATTGCTGAAAAAATGCTTGCCGATCACGGCATACGAGATGTCAAAGTCGTTTCTGTAAAAGGAATGCTCACCGATCACTACAATCCAATGAAGAAAACGGTTAACCTCAGTGAGAGCGTATATAGCGAACGCAACGCTGCCGCCGCTGCCGTTGCCGCACACGAATGCGGGCACGCAGTGCAGCATGCCCAAGGGTATGAATGGCTCAAAATGCGATCTGTTTTGGTGCCAATGGTCAGTGTCGCCTCCAATCTATCGATGTGGGTCATCATTGCTGGTCTGGGCTTGTTTGGGGGAACCCAAAGCTACACCATTGCCAGTATCGGCGTAGCCATGTTCGGCCTGGGAACTCTCTTTAGCTTTATTACCCTTCCTGTAGAATATGATGCAAGTAACCGAGCTTTGGCTTGGTTGAGACGTAAAAATATGGTCGGTCAACAAGAGTTTGCTGCAGCCAAAGATGCCCTAAAATGGGCTGCCCGAACCTATGTGGTGGCGGCTATTGGATCGCTAGCAACACTTATATACCTTATCTTTCGACTAAATCAAAGACGATAGCTAGACACGAATCTGACGTTGGATGAGGCCTTTTAAAACACAGAAAAGTCTTTGTCCATGAAATGCTCTGAATTTTTCAATTTGGACATTTTTTATCAGTTGTCATTATTACTTCAAAGAACATCAAGCGTTTCAATTGTTTATCGATTAAACGAAAGCAAATGGGCTAGGAGTCAGGACTTGATGTTCGGAAAATCGTTTTGTAGCGCCTTGATAATTTACAACGAGTATTTGTTTTGGTTCAGTAAAAGAATATGATTTGAGAGTTATGTTTTACAGGGATTATCCTTTTACATTTTTTGAAACGGCTATGTTGTTAGGGTGGGTGTTTGTGAGTAATTGAAGGATCCTTTTTGTTGCGCCTTGTTTGCGTTGGACATACATCTTGTTGATGGCTCCTTTTTGTTCTCTTTCGTTTTGACTATCAAAGAGTTTTTGAAAAATCATATTTGCCATTTTGGAGTCTGTAATTGGCTTCACGCCCCCAGCTTGAATGAGTTCGATAGCCTCAGGAAATCTATCGTAGTTTTTACCAATGATGATAGGGACACCAGCGGCAGCGGGTTCGAGTATATTATGAAGCCCAGCAGTGCCCATTCCTCCACCCACATAAGCAATATCACTGTAACGATAGGTGGCTGCTAGAAGTCCAACTGTGTCAAGAACAAGGACGCTGGTATTGGAAAAGGTATTTTCGTTATGCGTACTGTATCGTTGGGAGTTTTTGGGGAGTTTTTCCATGAGCGACACGATTTTGTTTTCGTTTATTTCGTGGGGTGCAATCAGCCAGCACCATTCGTCAGGGCTGTTGTGGATAACATCGATAAGTACTTCTTCATCGGCTGTCCAGGTGCTACCGGCCACTACACAATGTCTGTTATGACAAAATCGTTCCATGAACGGCATCGAATTGCTAGGCAGTTGGACACGATCAAAACGAGTGTCACCTGACACGGAGGTTTGATGTACCCCAATACTGTGCAGAAGATGTCGTGAAGACTCATTTTGCACAAAAATGTGTTCAAATCCGTTGAGAAGCTTTCGAAAGCTTCGCCCCCAAGGCTTAAAAAAGAGTTGTTGGGATTGAAAAAGGCCAGCAATGAGATAAGTCGGGATATTTTTTTTATGCAGCATGGTAAGGAGGTTGGGCCAAAACTCATATCTAATAAAAAGCACCATGGAGGGTTTTAGCTTTTGGATAAACCGTTTGACATCTGCTTTGGAGTCCCATGGCAGATAGGTGGTCAAGTCTGCAATAAGATGTGTTTTTGGCACACGATACCCAGAAGAAGAGAAAAAGGTAACCACAAAAAAGTGGTCGGATTTGACTTTTTTGAGCTCTTGCAGAATGGGGAGCCCTTGTTCGTATTCACCTAGGGAGGCACAGTGCATCCAAATGACTTTTTTGTTTTTTGGAACATTGGCAATAGTGTCCCAAATCTGTTTTCGGCCTTGCACGAACTGCTTGACCTTTCCTGAAAGGGGTATCATAGTGAGGAGTCCGCGAATAAAAAAAACAGCTATCGAATAGAGAAATCGCATGGGTCAAAGATACATCTTTCCCTAGAGGTGATTGTTTTTGTAGATTTGCACCAATAAAAAAGCTTCTATGCGAAAAATACAAATGGTCGACCTGCAATCGCAGTACGCCTTTATCCGTCCTCAAGTAGAGGCAGGCATGAAGGAAGTGCTGTCCAGTGCGCAGTTTATTAACGGACCTGCCGTCAAATCTTTTCAGGCCAATTTAGAAAACTATCTAGGGGTGAAGCATGTGATTCCTTGCGCCAATGGCACCGATGCTTTACAAGTGGCCATGATGGGCTTGGGGTTGAAACCGGGTGACGAAGTGATCACGGCAGACTTTACTTTTGCGGCTACTGTGGAGGTCATCGCCCTTTTAGGATTGACACCCATTTTGGTGGACGTTGACCCAACGTCTTTTAACATTGATCCCGATGCCATCGAAAAGGCCATCACTCCGAACACCAAAGCGATTGTGCCCGTGCATTTGTTTGGTCAGGTTGCCGCTATGGATCGCATTATGGCGATTGCTAAGAAAAACAACCTCTATGTGATCGAGGATAACGCACAAGGAATTGGCGCAACACACACGACAGCAACAGGTGAAAAAATAAAATCTGGAGCAATTGGTCATGTGGCTTCCACTTCTTTTTTCCCATCAAAAAATTTGGGCTGCTACGGAGACGGAGGTGCCATTTTCACCAACGATGATAAGCTTGCACATACGCTTCGTGGTGTAGTCAATCACGGGATGTATGAGCGCTATCACCATGACGTGGTGGGTGTGAACTCAAGATTGGACAGCTTGCAAGCCGTGGTGTTAAATGAAAAATTAAAGCTTCTCGACTTCTACAACGAGCGCCGCAAATGGGCAGCGATGCGTTACACCCAAGCGTTTTCTTCTCACGCGAAAATCATCACGCCAACAGTTGTTGGGGATTGCGACTCGCATGTTTTTCATCAATATACCTTACGGGTGATAGACACCGACCGCGACGCATTGGTCAAGTATCTACAAGATCAGGGGATTCCATGTGGAGTCTATTATCCAATTCCGTTGCATTTGCAAAAGGCATACACAAGCGATCAGTACAAGGAGGAGGATTTTGCGGTGACCAATCGGCTTATCAAAGAAGTGATTTCACTTCCCATGCACAGTGAATTGGAGGAGGAACAAATCAAAACGATTTGTGAGCACGTTCTGGCATTTATGAATTAGTCCAGAGCGCCTTTAGTGAGGGCCTCTCTGTCAATTTTTCGCATCAATCCTTGTAAGACTTTTCCAGGGCCACACTCAATAAACTGTGTAGCGCCATCGTTGCGCATTTTCTGTATGGTCTGTGTCCATTTCACAGGGCCGGTCAGTTGCGCAATGAGGTTTTTCTTAATTGTGTCGACATCTTGTGTTGGAGCAGCAGTGATATTTTGATAAATGGGACAACTCGGTTTGCTGAATTTCGTTTCTTGAATAGCATTGGCAAGTTGTTCTCTGGCTGGCTCCATTAACGGAGAGTGAAAAGCACCACCAACAGGTAGTATAAGTGCGCGTTTGGCGCCTTTTTCTTTAAGGGCTTCACAGGCGACTTCTACCGCGGAAACGGCACCCGAAATCACCAATTGACCAGGGCAGTTGTAGTTCGCTGCCACGACAATGCCGTTTGTTTGGGCACAAATATTTTCGACAACTTCATCATCAAGGGCGAGCACGGCAGCCATTGTACCGTGACTATCGTTGCATGCATTTTGCATGGCTTGAGCACGTTGGGCAACAAGACGCAATCCGTCGGCAAAAGAAAGGGCGCCCGTCGCTGTCAAGGCAGAAAACTCGCCCAGAGAATGCCCCGCCACCATTAAAGGTGCGAAGTCGCTACCTATCACCGCACGAATGGCCATTGAGTGCACAAAAATAGCGGGTTGCGTTACTCGTGTTTCTCGCAAGTCTTCCACACTTCCATCAAACATAATGTCGGTGAGTGAAAACCCCAAAATCTCGTTTGCTTCTTTGAAAAGATTAGCGGCTTCAGGGTGTTGGTCGGCAAGATCCTTGCCCATTCCTTTGAATTGGGATCCTTGTCCCGGAAATATGATTGCGTTCATTTTATTTTTTTTGGTAACGTAAAAAAGTAAAAGCGTGTGCGTGTTTTTCGTCTGCAGCATGTTCTTCTCGCCAAACTTCTTCCCATTGATGGATGTTAATTTCAGGGAAAAACGTATCGGCATCAAAATCGTCGTGCACACGTGTTAGTTCAATTTCATCTGAAATATCCATTGCTTGGCGATAGATTTCACCGCCGCCAATGATGAATGGACGAGGGTCGTTTTTGGCAAGCTCTAAAGCCTGAGATAATGATGAAGCAATCAAAATATTTTCGGCTTGATAGTCGGTTTGTCTTGTGATGATAATGTTGGTGCGATTGGGGAGAGCCCGTGGCATCGATTCAAAAGTTTTTCGCCCCATAATTACCGCATGACCATTGGTCATTGCTTTAAAATGCTGTAAGTCTTTGGAGAGATGCCAAATCAATTGGTTGTCCTTTCCCAAGGCATTGTTAGTCGCCGCTGCTGCGATGATAGTAATACGTTGTTTTGGTTTGGCAGGTTGTTCTTTTTGCCATTCGGCGTTGGCTTTTATGTTGGCTTCTTTGTCGAGTTTTCTTTTCATTTTTTCAATGCTTGCTTCTTGTCGCCCCACGAGTTTTTTGATTTGTTCTTTTTCCCATGCACTGTTCATAAACCTACCTGTGACATAGACCTGAAATGTATGTAACAATAAAAAGACTGCCCAAAGTAAGGCAGCACTCAACATCCACGGATAGCCGAAGGGTTGTATTTCTGCGCCATAACCCAGTCCAATATTGAGGATTACAAGAACAAGAGAGACGAATAAAAAACCAACAAAGTGGTAGTATAAACGCTTTTTTTGGCCAATGCGAGCTCGCGCATAATCGACCAAATCTATTTGGCGATCATTGACAGTGGTTTCTTTTGTTCTTTTAAAAATCATGGGTAACATTCAAGTGCAAACATAAGATTTTGTACCTAATATACTATACCGCAACAGCGCCTTTAATGTGTGGGTGCGGATCATAATCTTCGATTATAAAATCTGAAAAATCAAAATCGAAAAGATCTGTTTTTTCAGGGTTGATTTTCAGCGTTGGTAACGATCGAGGCGTACGGCTCAATTGCAGTTCGAGTTGTTCCTTATGATTGGTGTAAATGTGTGCGTCTCCGAAGGTGTGTATAAAATCACCAGCTTTATACCCACAGGCTTGTGCCATCATATGGGTAAAAAGTGCGTAGGATGCGATGTTGAACGGGACTCCCAAAAAGACATCCGCACTGCGCTGATAGAGCTGGCAAGAGAGTTTGCCGTTGGCGACATAAAACTGGAAAAAGGCGTGGCAAGGCGGTAAGGCTGCTTTTCCGTTGGCGACGTTGTCGGCAAAAGACTTGGCGGTATCTGGCATCACACTTGGATTCCATGCTGATACAAGCATCCGTCGGCTATCCGGATTGTGTTTGAGAGTTTGAACAACTTCTTTGATTTGATCAATGTCTTCGTTGTTCCAGTTGCGCCACTGGTGACCATACACAGGCCCCAGATCCCCATTTTCGTCTGCCCATTCGTTCCAAATCCGAACACCATTTTCGGTGAGGTAATTGGTATTGGTGTCCCCTTTCAGAAACCAAAGTAATTCGTAAACGATTGACTTTAGATGCAGCTTTTTTGTAGTGACAAGGGGAAACCCCTTGCTCAAATCAAATCGCATTTGATAGCCAAAAACACTTTTCGTTCCTATTCCAGTTCGATCAGACTTTTCGGTCCCGTTATCGAGTACATGGCGAACCAAGTCAAGGTATTGTTTCATGCTAAAAGTTTTGTTAAAAATAAAGAGCTTTTTGTACGGATTGTCAAAAGAAATTCACTTTTTTTCAAAGGGTTATTCACTATTTATCCGATGATGGCTCCAGCAATGACTGCAGACATCAAAGAGGCGATTGTACCTCCGATGAGTGCGCGGATTCCAAAGCGTGAAAGAACCTTGCGTTGCCCGGGGGCGAGCGAACCAATACCTCCAATCTGAATACCTATGGATGCAAAGTTAGCGAAACCACAAAGCATGTAGGTTGCCATGATGATCGATTTTTTGTATTGTAAATGAACAATGTTTATCGGGTCTTTCAGTTCTGCGAGTTGAATATAACCAACAAACTCACTGGCTGCAAGTTTGATTCCGAGCAATTGCCCCATGGGCATGATGTCTGGAGTGGGTACGCCCATGGCCCACATTATTGGTGCAAAGATGAGTCCGAGAATGGCCTCGAGCGAAAAGCTACTGTATATGGTGTTGGTGGCAAACCAATCGTTGAGTGTTGTCCAATCACCAATCCATCCCAAAACTCCGTTGATCATGGCAATAAAGGCAACAAAGACCAACAACATGCCACCTATCGTCGTAGCGAGTTTAATTCCTTCGACGGTGCCATTTGAAATGGCGTCCAAGGCGTTTGATCCAATATTGTCTATAGAGACACTAACTTCGTTATTAATGCTTTCGGTTTGGGGATATATTATTTTAGCAATGACGATGGCACCAGGTGCGGCCATCACCGATGCTGCTAAAAGATGTTTTGCAAATTCCAACCGCATCAAAGGGTCGTTACCACCGAGAAAGCCAATATAGGCTGCGAGAACACCCCCAGCGACAGTCGCCATTCCACCAATCATAACCAAGAGGATTTCAGATTTGTTCATTCGTTCCAAATAGGCTTTTATCATCAATGGTGCTTCGGTTTGTCCAAGGAAAATGTTTCCAATGACCGACAAGCTTTCTGCTCCTGAAATTTTAAGAAGTTTGGTGACAGCTTGTGCTAGAAACCTCACCACAATCTGAATAACACCCAAGTAAAATAGGAGAGAAGTGAGTGCTGCAAAAAACACGATTGTCGGTAAAATCTGAAAGACAAAAATAAAACCGTAAGAATCGACGTTCATCAAGTCCCCAAACAGGAAAATACTTCCCGCATTGGTGAAGTCTAGAATACTGACAAAGAGTTTTCCCAACCCATCAAAAATGCTTTGAATCCACCCGACACGAAGAATCCCAATAGCGAGCACTAGCTGAATCGACAAGCCAATCCCTACTGTTTTCCATGGGATGTTTTTTCGATCGGAACTACAAGCGATTGCGATGGCAATAAGGACGGTAAGTCCCAGCAGCCCACGTAAAACACTTTGCATGCCCAAACCAGCGTTTGGTATGACTTCGGATGGAATAAAGGATAGTAGCAAGGGTTTGTTTTATTTGGAAGAATCTCGTTTAGCGATTTCGTCACGTAACTTGACAGCCAATTCATAGTCTTCCTTCTTGAGGGCTTTTTGAATGGACGCTTGCAACTCTTCTTCGCTAAGGTGACTAAGGTCTTCAGGTTCACTTGTTTGCTCTTTCGGGTTGGCATCTAAACTTTTATTATCAATGACAACAGCTGCTTTTTGAAGCACGCTTTCATGGGCAAATATGGGCGCATGAAAGCGCAATGCCAATGAAATGGCATCGGAAGTACGCGAGTCAATAATTTCTTCAATCTTGTCTCGTTCGCAAATCAAACTCGAATAAAAGACACCATCAACCAGTTTTTGAATAATCACTCGTTTGATGGTGATATCGAAACGAGTAGAAAAGTTGCAAAACAAATCGTGGGTAAAAGGTCGTTGAAGTTGAACATCATCGTCAAGAGCGACTGCGATAGACTGGGCTTCAAATTCCCCAATAATCACAGGAAGTTTTCGAATGCCGTCCGCTTCATCAAGGATGAGCGCATAAGCACCGCTTTGGTTTTGGCTATACGAAATCCGGTTTACATGAAGTTTTACTAAGTTCATTACTTTGATTAATCAACTACAACGAATTTATGGAAAAAATAGTGATTAATCAGCACCTCCCATGAGCACTTTTAATTTCTCTGTTAGCTTGGGGAGTATTTCAAAGGCGTCTCCTACGATTCCGTAATCGGCTGCTTTGAAAAAAGGGGCTTCTGGGTCAGTGTTAATGACAACTTTTACTTTGGATGAATTGACACCAGCCAAGTGCTGAATTGCGCCCGAAATGCCAACAGCTATATATAGATTGGTAGCTACTGGTTTTCCGGTTTGCCCAACGTGCTCGCTATGTGGTCGCCATCCCATGTCTGAAACGGGCTTTGAGCAAGCAGTTGCTGCTCCCAAAACATCGGCAAGATCTTCGATGAGACCCCAGTTTTCGGGACCTTTAAGACCACGCCCACCAGAGACAACGATGTCGGCATCTGCAATGGTTGTTTTACCTTGATTTTGTTCTACACTAATTTGTTTGCAAATGGAATTGGCCGTTGCGTCTTGTTGACTCACCGTTGCGATTGGTGATTGCAGTGTTGCTTCAAAAGAGTTGGCAGCAACTCCAATAATGTTGATGTCAGCAGTTAGTTTTGTTACGGCAAAGGCTTTGTTGCTAAAGGTTGTTCGTTTTACTGAGAGCGGTTCGCGACTACTTGGTAGTTGAACGACGTTTGTTACATAGCCAGCATCGAGTTTTCCGGCAAGAATTCCACCGAGGTACTTGGCGTCTGCACTGCTTCCAATAATGATGAGATTTGTTTGTTCGGTAGCAGCCACTTCTGCAAGAGCAATCGCATAGGCTTGTGCCTCAAAATAGGAGGTGTCAAGTTTAAGGTTTATTAGTTTTGATGGACCATATTGTGCAAGTTGATCGATTTCCTCACAATTAATGGTTACGATAGTGAGTGATGTATTTTTTTGTTGGGCAAGGGCATATCCATAGGAGCTGAGCTCGGCAGCACCTTTTTGGAGTTTACCTTGAAGAGATTCGGCAAAGAGTAAAACAGACATAATTATAGGACTTTGGCTTCGTTTTGTAAAAGATCAATGAGTTGGTCGATGTCATCGGCGGGTACAAGTTTGACAGTCGCTTTTGGGGCGGGCTTTTCAAAAGAAATCACCGATGTTTTGGGTGTTGATTCAATGGGGGCAACCACTTCGAGTGTTTTTTGCCTTGCTTGCATGATTCCTCTCATGTTGGGAATGCGCAAATCGGTTTCTTCCACAAGTCCTTTTTGGCCGCCGATCAAAAGAGGAAGTTCGGTTGTTAGAACCTCCATTCCACCATCCATTTCACGGGTAGCCGATGCCGTTGTTCCATCAATATTCAGATGAACACAATTGTTGACAAAGGCATAGTTGAGTTTGGCAGCGATAAGGCCAGGAACCATTGAACCGTTGTAGTCTATAGATTCTCGTCCAGCAATAATCAGGTCGTAGGTATTGGTAGAAGCATAGGCAACAATTTGGTCTGCAACAACAAACCCATCGATTGGTTCGGTGTCGATTCGAATGGCTTTGTCGGCACCAATGGCGAGAGCTTTTCGTAAGGTGGCATCGGCAAGTGCTGTGCCAACATGAAGCACATCTATGGTTGCTCCTACTTTTTCTTTGAACCAAATGGCGCGAGTGAGTCCAAACTCGTCGTTGGGGTTGATGACAAACTGAACCCCTTGATCATCAAATAGGGTGTCGTTGTCTTTAAAATTGATTTTTGAAGTAGTGTCGGGAACACTACTAATGCAGACTAAGATTTTCATGATTTATAGATAAAAAACAAAGATATGAAAATAATATAAACTACTATGCACGCATAATATATGATTCACTTGCGAATAAGTTGGTTGGTTGTCTCAATTATTACTATTTTTGCGCAGTCAAAAAAAAGCATGAGAACAATCCAGTTTAGAGAAGCGATCTGTGAAGCCATGTCAGAAGAAATGCGTCGAGATGAGAGCATTTATTTGATGGGTGAAGAAGTTGCGGAATATAATGGTGCATATAAAGCTTCCAAAGGCATGTTGGACGAATTTGGGGAAAAGCGTGTCATTGACACTCCGATTTCTGAGCTTGGTTTTTCAGGGATAGGCGTGGGTTCTACGATGACGGGCAACCGTCCTATTATTGAGTTTATGACTTTTAACTTTGCTTTGGTAGGTATTGATCAGATTATCAATAATGCGGCAAAAATCCGTCAGATGTCTGGAGGTCAATTTCCATGTCCGATTGTTTTTCGCGGTCCAACTGCTTCTGCGGGTCAGTTAGCAGCAACCCACTCCCAAGCGTTTGAGAGTTGGTATGCCAATTGTCCAGGTCTGAAAGTAATTGTGCCCTCCAATCCTTACGATGCCAAGGGCTTGTTAAAAGCTGCCATTCGCGACGACGACCCCGTTATTTTTATGGAGTCTGAGCAAATGTATGGCGACAAAGGAGAAGTGCCTGATGGAGAATATGTTCTTCCGATTGGTGTTGCCGACATCACACGTACAGGTACAGATGTGACATTGGTTTCTTTTGGTAAGATATTTAAAGAAGCCACTGCTGCTGCTGAAATGCTAGAAAAGGAAAATATTTCTGTTGAGCTTATAGACTTGCGTACCATTCGACCACTTGACATAAATACGATACTCAAATCAGTAAAGAAAACCAATCGTTTGGTGATTTTAGAAGAATCATGGCCGTTTGGAAACATCTCCACTGAAATTACATATCAAGTTCAAAATCTTGCGTTTGATTATCTCGACGCTCCCATTATAAAAATTAACACAGCAGACACTCCTGCACCTTACTCTCCGGTGTTGTTGGCCGAATGGCTACCCAACCGTGAAGACGTTGTTCGTGCGGTCAAGAAAGTGATGCAATAATTACTATCCAATCAAAAACTATTATGGAAAACTATATTCAATATACACCTATACTATTAGCTATTGTAGGACTCATCGTGATGTACATTCAATCTGTTTGGGTGCGCAAGCAGTCGGCAGGTAGTGACAAAATGAAGTCTATATCAAAGAGTATTAAAGAGGGTGCACTGGCCTTTTTGCATGCGGAATACCGCTTGTTACTCATTTTTGTTGTCATTGCTTCAGGAGCTTTATATGGCATTTCAACAATGGTGGAAACCACAAGCTGGTTAATCGTACCTGCTTTTATTATTGGTGCTGTTTTTTCTGCAGCAGCAGGAAATATCGGAATGCGTATCGCTACCGAAGCAAATGCTCGTACAGCCGAAGCCGCAAAAACGAGTTTACCTCAAGCACTTAAAGTCTCCTTTGGCGGAGGTACTGTTATGGGCTTGGGTGTTGCTGGACTTGCCGTGTTTGGTTTAGGTCTGTTGTTTTTGTTTCTCGTAGGTCAATTCATGGATGGTCAAACAAACTTTTATTATAATATGACAATCGTGCTCGAGTCGCTTGCTGGCTTTTCATTGGGTGCAGAGTCTATTGCTTTATTTGCACGTGTTGGTGGAGGGATCTACACTAAAGCAGCTGATGTTGGTGCTGATCTTGTTGGGAAAGTAGAAGCGGGAATCCCTGAAGATGACCCAAGAAATCCAGCCACAATTGCAGATAACGTTGGTGACAATGTTGGTGATGTTGCCGGAATGGGTGCTGACCTTTTTGGTAGCTATGTTGCTACTGTATTGGCATCGATGGTTCTAGGAAATTACATCATTCGCGACATGGCACTAGCTGGAGACACCTTAGCATCATTTCAAGGGATGGGACCAATCCTATTGCCTTTGGTCTTGGCAGGGGTTGGTATTGTTGCCTCCATTCTAGGTACGTTGTTTATCCGTATAAAGGACAACACTGCTAAAGAAGCTGAAGTGCAACGCGCACTCAACACAGGAAATATATTTTCAATTCTTCTTACTCTAGTAGCGTCATGGTTTTTGATCGACTACTTGCTGCCAGAAACGATTACAGGAATGAAGTTTTTTGGCGAAGGGGCACGTGATATTCCTTCAACCAACGTGTTTTTTGCCACAATTGTTGGCCTTGGTGTTGGTTATTTGATCTCGATGTTCACAGAATATTATACCGCCATAGGTAAGAAACCTGTGATGGATATCGTACAAAACTCATCTACTGGTGCAGCCACGAACATTATTGCTGGGCTTTCTGTGGGAATGATTTCAACAGCTTCATCGGTTCTTCTTTTTGCGGGTGCCATTTGGGGTTCGTATGAGCTGGCTGGGTTTTATGGTGTAGCGATTGCTGCTTCTGCCATGATGGCCACGACTGCGATGCAGTTGGCGATTGATGCTTTTGGGCCGATTGCAGATAATGCAGGAGGTGTTGCTGAGATGAGCGAATTGCCAAAAGAAGTTCGTGAACGTACCGATATTTTGGATTCGGTTGGTAACACAACTGCTGCGATCGGAAAAGGATTTGCGATTGCTTCTGCAGCACTCACGGCACTTGCTTTGTTTGCGGCTTATGTGACCTTTACAGGAATCGACGGAATCAATATTTTTAAAGCCGACGTTTTGGCTGCCCTGTTTATTGGAGGAATGATTCCCGTTGTTTTTTCCGCTTTGGCTATGCAATCGGTTGGTAAAGCTGCCATGGAAATGGTTCAGGAAGTACGTCGTCAGTTTAAAGAAATTCCCGGAATATTAGAAGGAAAAGGGACGCCTGACTATGCCAAGTGTGTTGAGATTTCAACAAAAGCTGCGCTCAGAGAAATGCTATTGCCTGGTTTGATTACTATAGCAACTCCTATCATTATTGGACTCGTCATGGGTCCTGAAGCGCTTGGTAGCTATATGGCTGGTGTTGCGGTTTCGGGGGTGTTATGGGCAATCTTCCAAAACAATGCCGGTGGCGCTTGGGACAATGCAAAGAAATCGTTTGAAGCAGGTGTTGAGATTAACGGAAAGATTGAGAAAAAAGGATCAGAAGCTCATAAGGCTGCTGTGACTGGTGATACCGTAGGTGACCCATTCAAAGACACATCGGGACCTTCAATGAATATCTTAATCAAGTTGACTTGCTTGGTTGGGTTGGTGATTGCACCGATCTTAGGAGATGGGCATAGTGCTGAAGCTCACCAAGGACACGAGGAGCAAAAAGAAATTTCTGTTGAAGTAACAAATACCACAGAAGGAGAAACGATTGCTACCATTACAACTGTCACAACAAAAAACGGGGAAACTTCTGAAACGATTGTAGAAGTTGTAGGAAGTGAAGAAATGATTGATTCGACCCTAAACGAAATCAAAGAAAGTAAGCGAGACTAAGCTTCAATGCATACTGAAAATAAATGGGCGCTAAATGGCGTCCATTTTCATTTCTGCCAGTTTACGATCAATAGTGTCCACGACGAGCTGAAAATCTTCTGGTTTGTCCACAAAGTTTAGATTATCAACCTCTAAAGTGATCATGTTCTTTTTCTCATAGTTTTGAATCCAAGCCTCGTAACGTTCGTTTAAGCGACTTAAATATTCAATACTAATCGAGTTTTCATAGGCTCGTCCACGTTTGTGAATGTGGTTGACCAAGTTAGGAATTGAGCTGCGGAGATAAATCAATAAATCTGGACCTTTGACAAGTGACTCCATTAATTGAAACAAAGAACTGTAATTCTGAAAATCCCTATTCGTCATCAATCCCATGGCATGGAGGTTTGGCGCAAAAATATGGGCGTCTTCATAAATCGTTCGGTCTTGAATCACCGAATTACGACTTTGCTGAATGTCAATAATCTGACGAAAGCGACTATTGAGAAAGTAGACCTGCAGATTGAAAGACCAACGTTCCATTTCTGCATAAAAATCATCAAGATAAGGATTCTGAACAACGTCTTCGTACTGAGGTTCCCATTTGTAGTGCTTGGCAAGTAACTCTGTTAGTGTTGTTTTACCTGCGCCAATGTTTCCCGCGATTGCTATATGCATACCATGTATTTTAGAATGCTAAAAATATAAAATAAAGTGATTGTAAAGAGGATTTTATGCAGACTTTCACGCTTTTCATTGTCCCTCAGATTTTAGGATGCCTACTTAATTGTGTTGAGTAAGATCATAAAGTATGTTATAATCAGCGAAATTTGGTAATTTTGAAATTAAATAGACGATTATGAAAACCCAAATTATTATAACACTTGTAGCCTTCTCAATATCTACGACTACAAAAGCACAACTTTTAGGTGGATTAGAAAATATTTTATTTACATCAACTGAAGATGCACGTCTTTTAGCAGAGGGCTACACTGCTCCTTTGGGAAAGGCTCTAACCTATGGTTTGAATTCTGGCTGGGCAACAAGTGCGAAAACACATAAAAAATTAGGTTTTGGACTTGCAATTGCAGGCGCAATTCCTTTTGTGCCAGAAGCCGATCAAAGTTTTACACCTACCGATTTGACCTCTTTGAATGTGCCTTCGGGATCGTTGCCAACCATTTTTGGAGAAGGGAAAGAAGAATCTTTAAACTTTTCTTTTAAAGAAACCATTTTTAACACTGAGCACGAATTTTCAAGCGAGTTTCGTTTTCCGGGTGGTATGAAAGATGATTTGCCTTTTGGAACAATCCCAGCCCCTATCATACAAGCTAGTGTAGGAGTGGTATTTGACACAGATCTTCTCGTTAGGTTTGTGCCTTCATCAACCTACCAAGGAAGCTCATTTCGTTTAACAGGCTTTGGGTTAAAACACAACATCATGCAATATTTCGGACCACTTGACAGACTACCACTCAATGTATCTGTTCTGGCAGCATTTTCGCAAGCGAATTTCGAATATAACCTCGCAGAGATCAATTTTGAGGGAGGAAATGAAAATCAAAAAATGACCTTTGAAGCGGATACGTTCACAGTACAAGCTCTTGCTTCTGTCGACCTTCCAATTATCAGTGTTTTTGCTGGTCTTGGTTACAATTCAGGAACCTCTCATTTTGACATGACTGGAGACTACGAGTTGGACTATGATGTTGCAGGAATGACAGTTCTACGTAATTTCAAAGATCCAATCAGCACTACTTCTGAATCAACGGGCGTGATGGGTGTTATCGGCGGTCGTTTGAACTTGTTGTTCTTGAAAATATTTGCGAATTATACGATTCAAGAATACAATACATTGACTGCTGGGATTTCGTTTAACTTTCGATAGTTAACAAAAATATTTTGTAAATTCAATTTGCGTTGTATATTTGCCACGCAAAATAGAGGAAAGATTTGTACTGATTGCAACCTCTCAAAAAAAGTGCTAAAACAGGGTTACTTTTTAGAGATTTGCGTATACTCTTCTTCTTCATCAAAAGTAACCAATTATGGCCTATTTTTTTACATCCGAATCTGTAAGTGAGGGACATCCCGACAAAGTTGCCGATCAAATCAGTGACGCCTTACTTGACCATTTCATTGCCTTTGACTCAGAAAGTAAAGTTGCTTGTGAAACCCTCGTTACCACGGGACAAGTTATTCTTTCAGGAGAGGTAAAAAGTAAAACATATCTCGACGTGCAACAAATTGCACGACAAACTATTAATAACATTGGGTACACCGACGATGCCTACCAGTTTTCTGGTAATTCCTGTGGTGTGATTTCCCTACTTCACGAACAATCGTCAGATATCAATCAGGGAGTTGAAAGAGAAAAAAAAGAAGAACAGGGAGCAGGTGATCAGGGAATTATGTTTGGCTATGCGTCAAACGAAACCGAAAACTATATGCCCTTGGCACTGGCGGTTTCACACAAGATTTTAGAATTTCTCGCGGACTTTCGTCGCGCTAATAACGATATTCCATACCTACGACCTGATGCCAAGTCACAAGTTACGGTTGAGTATGACGAAAATCATAAACCCATCCGTATCGAAACAGTGGTGGTCTCGACCCAGCACGATCAATTTGATACCGATGAAAGGATGGCTGCACGTATTCGCCAAGATATTATCGAAAAAGTGATGCCCCAAGTGATCGCTTCTTTTATGCCCTCTATCCAAGCGTTGTTTTCAGACGACGTCACCTACCATATCAACCCAACAGGTAAATTTGTGATCGGAGGGCCTCACGGTGACACTGGTCTCACAGGCCGAAAAATTATTGTCGATACCTATGGCGGTAAAGGAGCACACGGTGGTGGTGCTTTTAGCGGAAAAGATCCTAGTAAAGTTGATCGTAGTGCCGCCTATGCAGCAAGACATATCGCCAAAAACGTTGTGGCTGCCGGTATTGCCGATGAAATTCTAATTCAATTGAGCTATGCAATTGGTGTAGCTGCACCCACCTCGGTGTTTGTTGATACCTACGGCACAGCAAAAGTTGAGCTGTCAGATAGCGAAATCGCAAAAAAAATAGAAAACATATTTGACTTGACGCCTTATGGCATCGAACAACGTCTAAAATTGCGCACGCCCATTTATGCGGAGACAGCAGCATACGGACATATGGGTCGTGAGCCAAAAGTTGTCAAAAAAGTTTTTGAATCACCATACAATGGAAAAATAGTACACGAAGTAGAGCTTTTTCCTTGGGAAAAACTCGATGTCGTTTCTTTATTACAATCATCTTTCACTATACAATAATTTAACTTTTAAATGAGCACACAACAACTCGCAACAGATGCGCTACATCATGGACACGATGTAACTTCAACACAGGGAACAAGGTCAGTTCCAATTTTTCAATCAACGGCTTATGTCTTTAAAGACAGTGATCATGCTGCAAAACTATTTTCGTTAGCAGAGCCAGGCTACATTTACACTCGGCTGAATAATCCAACAATAGATGTACTTGAACAAAGACTCGCTGCCCTAGAAGGTGGTTTAGCTGCTGTAGCAACAGCATCTGGAACATCGGCACTTAGTACGGCCATTTTAGTTTTACTTAAAGCAGGAGACCATATCGTTGCATCCAATAGCCTCTATGGCGGATCGTATAATATGCTCAAAGTTCTTTTGCCACGACTAGGCATTACAACTACTTTTGTTGACCCCGACAATCCCAAAAACTTTGCCGATGCTGTACAAGACAACACTCGTTTGTTTTTTGCTGAATCACTAGGAAATCCAAAGCTTGATGTCTTAGATCTCAAGGGGATCTCTAAAGAAGCGAAAGCAGTAAAAGTTCCATTTATGGTGGACAGCACAGTATCTACACCGGCTCTAGAAAACCCCATTGAGCATGGAGTTAATATTGTAGTTCATTCATTGACAAAGTATGCGAACGGAAATGGATCGACAATGGGCGGTGTGATTATTGATGCCGGAAATTTTGACTGGTCAAGTGGAAAATTCCCAGAATTTACAACACCATCTGCGGGATACCACGGCTTGGTTCTTCA
>JABHGH010000144.1 GCA_018672145.1 Flavobacteriaceae bacterium | reverse complement strand
GCCTTCTGCGTTGATTAATACGCGTGAATCTTTCGCAACCTGACGTTCGAGGCCTGTACCAACAACGGGTACTTCTGGACGAAGTAATGGTACTGCTTGGCGCATCATGTTGGATCCCATCAATGCACGGTTTGCATCATCGTGCTCAAGGAAAGGAATCAAAGAAGCTGAAATCGAAGCAATCTGATTTGGTGCAACATCCATGTAGTCAATTTGCGATGGCTCAACAACAGGATAATCTGCTTCTGAACGTGCAATGACCTTATCGATGTTGATTTTACCTTCATCGTCTTTAGAAACGTGTGCTTGAGCAAATAGTTTCCCTTCCTCCTCTTCAGCTGAGAGATATTGCATTTCGCTGAAATCGACAACACCTTCATTGACCTTACGGTATGGTGTTTCAATAAATCCAAGGTTATTTACTTTCGCAAAAACACTCAATGAAGAAATCAAACCAATGTTTGGACCTTCAGGCGTTTCGATGGGACACATACGACCATAGTGGGTATAGTGAACGTCACGAACCTCAAAACCAGCACGCTCTCTTGAAAGTCCACCAGGACCGAGTGCGGAAAGTCTTCGTTTGTGTGTAATCTCAGCAAGTGGATTCGTTTGATCCATAAACTGAGAAAGCTGATTGGTACCAAAGAAAGAGTTAATCACAGAGGATAACGTCTTTGCATTAATCAAATCAATAGGCGTAAACACTTCATTATCACGAACATTCATGCGCTCACGAATTGTACGAGCCATACGTGAAAGACCAACACCAAACTGAGAAGAAAGTTGCTCACCTACAGTACGAACACGACGATTCGAAAGGTGATCAATATCATCAATCTCCGATTTCGAGTTGATCAATTCGATCAAATATTTGATAATGGTAATGATATCATCTTTGGTAAGGACTTGTTTGTCCATTTCGATATCAAGACCCAATTTTTTATTCATACGATAACGACCTACTTCCCCGAGGTTGTATCGTTGGTCAGAGAAAAATAGCTTGTCGATGATTCCACGAGCTGTTTCCTCATCTGGCGGTTCTGCGTTACGCAACTGACGATAGATGTGCTCAACAGCTTCTTTCTCAGAATTTGTTGGATCTTTCTGAAGCGTGTTGTGAATAATCGCATAGTCTGCCGATTCTAGGTCTTCTTTATGTAGGAGAATTGTTTTGGCGTTTGCCTCAACAATTTCGTCAATGTGTTCTTTCTCAAGAATGGTATCACGATCAAGAACAATTTCGTTTCTTTCGATGGAGACAACTTCTCCAGTATCTTCATCCACAAAATCCTCAAACCATGTGTTCAATACACGTGCTGCTAGCTTTCGACCAAGCACTTTTTTAAGCCCCGTTTTGGAAACTTTAACCTCTTCAGCTAAGTCAAAAATCTCGAGGATGTCCTTATCTCTTTCAAAACCAATCGCACGGAATAAAGTCGTTACAGGTAACTTCTTTTTGCGATCGATATATGCATACATTACACTATTGATGTCCGTTGCAAATTCAATCCATGACCCTTTAAAAGGAATAACACGTGCAGAATATAGTTTAGTTCCATTTGCGTGGAAAGACTGTCCAAAGAACACACCAGGTGATCTGTGCAATTGAGAAACAACGATCCTTTCAGCGCCGTTGATTACAAAAGTACCACTAGGTGTCATATAGGGAATTGTCCCTAAGAAAACATCTTGAACTATGGTTTCAAAATCCTCATGCTCTGGATCCGTACAATAGAGTTTTAGGCGTGCTTTGAGTGGCACACTATATGTCAGACCACGTTCGATGCATTCAATAATAGAATATCGAGGTGGGTCAACAAAATAGTCTAGGAACTCAAGTACAAATTGATTTCGTGTGTCCGAAATAGGGAAATTCTCTTTAAAAGTGTTAAAGAGCCCTTCGTTATCACGTTCACTTGATTTCGTTTCAAGTTGAAAAAAATCTTGAAAAGATTGGATTTGTATGTCCAGGAAATCAGGGTAATCCGGCGTTTTAGCAGCCGAGGAAAAATTGAGTCTTTCAGCAGTAATAGACATGAACAAAAAAATGTTTAAAACAAAAAATTAATACAGCAGTGCTGCTATCGTTTATAAAAACGAAGCTAAGGCCAACGGAAAATCCGTGGCCTTAGTTATATATCGTGAGGTAGTGTTTATTTTAACTCTACCTCTGCTCCAGCTTCTTCCAAAGAAGTTTTTAGGCCTTCTGCTTCGTCTTTGGCTACACCTTCCTTAACAGGACTTGGTGCGTTATCAACCAACTCTTTAGCTTCTTTTAAGCCAAGGCCAGTTAATTCTTTAACCAATTTAACGACAGCAAGCTTAGAACCACCAGCTGCTTTGAGAATGACGTCAAATTCTGACTGTTCTTCTCCTCCAGCGTCTCCGCCTCCAGCAGCAGGACCAGCAGCAACTGCAACTGCAGCTGCAGCAGGCTCAATGCCATACTCTTCTTTTAAAATTTCTGCCAACTCGTTCACTTCTTTTACTGTGAGGTTGACCAACTGTTCTGCAAAATCTTTTAAATCTGCCATTTTGAACGTATTTATAATAAAGTTATGTTAACAATTTTATGCTTCCTTTTCAGAAAGCGTTTTTATAATTCCAGCGAGGGCTCCACCACTTGACTGAAGTGCAGAAACCACATTTTTTGCAGGAGATTGAAGTAGAGAAATAATCTCCCCAATCAATTCTTCCTTAGACTTGATGTTGACAAGAGCCTCTATTTGGTCGTCGCCCAAATAAACCGCTTCTTCGATATAAGCACCCTTCAAAATCGGACGATCCGATTTTTTACGGAAGTCTTTGATCACTTTAGCTGGTGTATTACCGACTTCAGAAAACATCATTGCTGTGTTTCCTTTGAGTACACCAGTGAGGTCACCAAATTCTTTGTCAGAAGCTTCCATGGCCTTGGCCAACAATGTGTTCTTAACAACTGTCAGCTTCACACCGGCTTTAAAACAAGCGCGACGTAAATTTGATGTCGTTGAAGCATCTAAATCCGAAACATCTGTCAAATAGATGTTTTGATTTTCAGCCAACTTTGCTGTTAAGTCATCGATAGCTTGTACTTTATCTTCTTTAGTCATAATTTAAATTTAGCTATCCGTTATACATTTTTAAATTCCACAGGGATACCTGGACTCATTGTACTAGACAAGGAAACGCTTTTGATATATGCCCCTTTTGAGCTCGACGGCTTAAGCTTGACCAATGTTTGCATAAGCTCATTGGCGTTACCTAAAATTTTGTCAGCATCAAAAGATACTTTTCCTATAGAAGCATGCACGATGCCTGTTTTGTCTACTTTAAAGTCGATCTTACCGCCTTTTACGTCGCTTACAGCTTTACCAATATCCATAGTAACGGTACCCGTTTTTGGATTTGGCATTAGACCACGAGGGCCAAGTACACGACCTAAAGGTCCCAACTTACCCATTACGCTCGGCATGGTAACGATAACATCAACGTCAGTCCATCCATCTTTGATTTTTTGCAGATATTCATCGAGTCCCACAAAATCGGCGCCAGCTTCTTTCGCTTCGGCTTCCTTATCTGGAGTTACCAAAGCCAAAACTTTAACCGTTTTACCTGTTCCGTGAGGGAGCGTTACAACACCACGTACCATTTGATCGGCCTTGCGAGGATCTACACCCAAGCGTATAGCCAAATCAACTGATGCATCAAATTTGGTGGTCGTAATCTCTTTAACCAACGATGCAGCATCTGCCAAGGAATACAAAGAATCACGGTCAATCTTAGACAGTGCTTCTTTTCTTTTTTTGGAAATTTTTGCCATTGTTTTTCAATTCAAGGTTAAAAAGGAGCCTGACCTTTTACTGTTAGACCCATTGATCTTGCGGTTCCAGCAACCATTTTCATGGCTGACTCAACCGTAAATGCATTTAAATCTTGCATTTTATCTTCAGCGATGTTGCGAACTTGATCCCAAGTTACACTTGCTACTTTGCTTCGGTTGGGTTCCCCTGATCCTTTTTTAACCTTTGCGGCTTCCATGAGTTGAACGGCTGCAGGTGGCGTCTTAACAACAAAATCAAATGATTTATCTGCATAGACAGAGATCACAACTGGTAAAACCTTACCAGCTTTATCTTGGGTTCTAGCATTGAACTGCTTACAGAACTCCATGATGTTCACTCCCGCGGCACCTAAAGCGGGTCCAACCGGTGGCGATGGATTCGCAGCACCTCCCCTAACTTGTAGCTTTACTACTTTACTTACTTCTTTTGCCATTGTTTAAACTAATTGATCTCGCCGCAAGGAAGCTGCTTTGAAATCGGATAATTGTAACACTTAAATTTTTTCAACTTGCATGTAAGAAAGCTCCAGTGGGGTCTTGCGACCAAATATTTTCACCATCACTTCCAACTTGCGTTTTTCTTCATTAATCTTTTCTATCGTTCCATTGAAACCATTAAATGGACCATCTATAACTTTAATGGTCTCAGACAATGTAAATGGAATCGAAACATTCTCTGTTTGCACAGCTAATTCATCAACCTTACCTAACATACGATTCACCTCCGCAGCGCGAAGAGGAACGGGCTCGCCGCCTTTGGTTTCACCCAAAAATCCTATAACATTTGTGATAGATCGAATCACGTGAGGTACTTCTCCAGAGAGATTGGCTTTCACCATTATGTAACCGGGGAAGAACACACGTTCTTTGTTAATTTTTTTTCCTTTACGAATTTGAATGACCTTTTCAGTAGGAACTAGAACATCCTCAACAAAATCAGCCAATCCGTGTCTTTCAATTTCGGATTCGATATAATTCTTAATCTTATTTTCCTGACCACTTACAGCCCGAACAACATACCACTTTTTTGTATCTGTATCTGTCATTTGTACTGATTATTGGATGAGTTCAAAATAAAATTTTATAACACGTGAAAGCACAGTATCAGCACCCCATATGGCAAGGGAAAATAGAATTGAAAAAACAATGACTACTGTCGTGAATCTTTGCAATTCAGACGATGAAGTCCAAGTCACATGCTTTCTTAATTCCTCAAAAGAGTCTTTCACATATTGAATCATAGCAAAACTAACTATTGCACGGGTTGAGAGGCTCGAACTCCCGACACCTGGTTTTGGAGACCAGTGCTCTACCAACTGAGCTAAACCCGTCTCTGTTGGTGTTCGCGCTTCTGTACCTAACTTAACGAAGTCCGATACACCTTAATTAAAACTGTTACAAAAGGTGTCACACATGTGCATGACACCTTATATAATGAACGTATAAATGTTTTTAGTCTAGAATTTCTGTTACCTGACCAGCTCCTACAGTACGACCACCTTCACGGATAGCAAATCGTAAACCTACGCTTAATGCGATCGGTGAAATCAAATCTACTTCGATAGTAAGGTTGTCACCAGGCATTACCATTTCAACTCCGCTAGGAAGATTGATGTTACCAGTAACGTCTGTTGTACGAACATAAAACTGAGGACGGTAGTTGTTGTGGAATGGCGTATGACGTCCACCCTCTTCCTTTTTAAGGATATATACCTCAGCTTTGAACTTGGCGTGTGGTGTAACAGAGCCAGGCTTACAAATTACCATACCTCTTTTGATATCAGTTTTCTCGATACCACGTAGCAAAATACCTACGTTATCACCCGCTTCACCGCGATCTAATATTTTACGGAACATCTCAACACCAGTAATTGTAGAGTCTAATTTCTCAGCTCCCATACCAATGATATCAACTCCATCTCCTGTGTTTGCAACACCAGTCTCAATACGACCAGTTGCTACAGTACCACGACCTGTGATCGAAAACACGTCCTCAATT
>JABHGH010000089.1 GCA_018672145.1 Flavobacteriaceae bacterium | reverse complement strand
GCACCATAGTTTTTTTGGAAAACTACCTAAGGTAATTGCAAAACGAACAAAAACAATCGTTCCTTTTCAAAAAAAGCTTGTTTTTTGGCTTTTTTTTAAAGCTAAAGTCCAACAGATATAATATTCTGACTAAAAAAAGAGTTCAATGTAACAACAGATTAAGCTTATTTTTAATAACTTTGGCAAAATATAAAATCAACATAATGAAAAAAATAACCGTTTTACTTGTAGCATTCCCTATCTTACTCGCCTCGTGTGTTCCCCAAAAGAAGTATGCTGCTCTTGAAACTCAGCAAAAAGAAACGCAAGAATTGTTAAATTCTGCAACTGTTAAACTTAACGCATGTTTGGACGAAAAAGCAGCTACTGATGCTTCTATCGCTGAACTCCGTAAGCAGAACCAGTTTTTGATTGAGAACAACCAAGATCTAATCAATAACATGGGTAACCTTACAACGTTAACCAAAAAAGGTGCTGATAACCTAGAGCGCTCACTAGAGTCACTTAAAGAAAAAGATCTGACCATTCGTAAAATGCAAGACGCCGTTACAAGAAGAGATTCTGTAACACTTGCGCTTGTAACGAGTTTGAAAGGTGCGCTTGTTGACATGAATGACAGCGACATTGAAGTGAATGTAGAAAAAGGTGTAGTGTTTATCTCTATATCTGACAAATTACTGTTCAACTCTGGAAGTTTTGTAGTTTCCTCACGTGCAAAGGAAGTGCTTGGGAAAGTTGCTAAGGTCATCAATAACAAACCAGAAATTGAATTTATGGTTGAAGGTCATACAGATGATATTCCAATCAAGAACGAAGTACTCCAAGACAACTGGGACTTAAGTGTGAAACGTGCAACTTCTGTTGTTCGTGTTCTACAAAAAGATTTCGCTGTTGCTCCTGAGCGTATGACGGCTGCTGGACGTAGCTATTACGTACCGATAGACGACAACGAAACAACTTCTGGACGTGCTAAAAACAGACGTACTCGCATTGTTATTCTTCCTAAGTTAGATCAGTTTTATGATCTCATCGAACAAGGAATGGCTGCTGCGACTGCCGGAAAATAAATATAGTCACCATACAATATTAAAAAACGTAACTCATTGAGTTACGTTTTTTTTTGTTATTAACTTAGCCTTGAAATGTACCTGCACCCTCTCGAAGTATTTGAGGTGTAGCTTCACAAAGATCAATCACTGATGAGGGTTGGTTGCCACCAAAACCACTATCTAAGAATAGATTAACAACCTTTCCCCATATTTGCTCAATTTCATCAGGATCAGTAATGTAATCTCGAATCTCATCTTCATCGTGTAGAGAAGCCGAGGCCAAGGGCTGTCCCAATGCTTGAATCAATGCTTGCACGCCGCTATGGTCTGGAACCCGGACTCCGATAGAGCTCCGTTTCCCAAGAGCTTTAGGAATTTTTTGTGTGACAGGAAGTATAAACGTAAAAGGGCCTGGCAAATGAGATTTCAACAAGCGGAAAGTCGCATTATCTATCTGACCAGTATAACCTGTCGCTTGCGAAATTGATGAGCACACCAAACTCACAGGCGGTTTTGTTTTTTTTGCGTTTTTAAGGGTGGCCAACTTAGCTAACGCTTGTACATGATTGCTGGCGCACCCAAGAGCATATACGGTATCTGTTGGGTAGATAATCAGTCCCCCTTTTGAAAGTACATCAACTGCTTTGGCGATGACTTTGTCGTTAATTCCGTAAAACTGTACGCGCATGATTAAAGAATTTCTAGTTTCGCAAAGCGAAGCAATAAATTTTTTCTACCATTTCCGTCAAAGTCAATCAGTGCTTTTGCGTCACCTCCTTGTCCCTCGATATCGGCAATGGTACCAACACCAAATCGGTTGTGTTTTACACGACTTCCAACTTGGATGTTCCCAATATCAAGATCTGGGGACGACGACGTTGAAGAAAGAGGTTTGAGTTTTCCAGGCGGTTTTTTTACTGTCTTTTGGGGAGGTTTCTTCAAACGCACTTTTGATTTGCTCTCATGACCAAAAATAGAAGTGTCAATAAGTGGTGTAAACTGATAACCTGATTCTACCACACGATTATCAATAAATGATGGGTCAATCTCTGTTAAAAAACGACTCGGCTCGGCATCATTTAATTTTCCCCAACGATAACGACATTGGGTGTAAGTAAGTGTCGCTTGTTTTTCTGCTCTTGTAAGAGCAACATAAAACAGTCTTCTTTCTTCTTCAATTTCAGCACGGGTGTTCATACTCATCGCAGATGGAAAAAGATCATCTTCCATTCCAACAACAAAGACGTGCGGAAATTCAAGCCCCTTTGCCAAATGTATGGTCATAAGAGAAACTGAGTTTTCGTTGGGAGTTTCGTTGTCGAAATCTGTGGCAAGGGCTACATCCTCAAGAAATTCCACAAGCGAGCCTTTGGCATCAACAAGTTCGCGTTGTCCTTCGACAAAATCACGAACTCCGTTGAGTAACTCTTCAACATTCTCGATACGATTCACTGCTTCAGGAGTCCCTTCCTTTTTGAGCTCTTGAACAAGGCCTGTCTTTTTTGCAACCATATCAGCAGTAGCAAAGGCATCTTGCGAAGCATTCGCAACTTGAAAGCTTTTAATCAATGTCGCAAAATTAATCAGCTTTGTTTTTGTTCCCGAATTGATTGTCAATGGTAAAGTACCTACTTGATCTACAACATCAAACAAGGTTAAGTCGTTTTCTTGCGCAGCCACAACCAGCTTATTTATGGTCGTTTGTCCAATTCCCCTTCCTGGATAATTAATAACACGTTTTAAGCTTTCCTCATCTTTTGGATTTACAATCAGCCGAAGATAAGCAAGCATATCTTTAATTTCTTTTCGCTGATAGAAAGAAAGTCCACCAAAAACACGGTAAGGGATATTTCGTTTGCGCAGCGCATCTTCCATTGCTCGAGACTGTGCATTAGTTCGATAAAGTATCGCAAAAGACTGGTAGGGCAACTGCTGATTCATCGCTTGTTCAAAAATCGATTGCGCTACATAACGACCTTCGTCTCCATCGGTTGGACTTCGATGAATGACAATTTTATCTCCTTGTTCATTTGCAGTCCAAACGTTTTTATCTAGCTTATTTTGATTATGATTAATAACACTGTTGGCTGCTTCCACAATTGATTGAGTCGAGCGATAGTTCTGTTCTAGACGATATGTCTTAGCATCTGGATAATCTTTATGAAAGTTGAGGATGTTTTCAATATTCGCCCCTCGAAAAGCGTAAATACTTTGTGCATCATCACCGACAACACAGATGTTTTGAAATTTATCTGCTAAAGCGCGTACGATGAGGTATTGGGAATGATTGGTGTCTTGGTACTCATCAACCAAAATATAGCGAAAACGGTCTTGGTATTTGGCCAATACTTCTGGAAAACGATTAAGCAGTTCATTTGTTTTGAGAAGCAAGTCGTCAAAATCCATTGCACCTGCCTTAAAGCAACGCTCTACATAGTTTTTATAAATGGTGCCCATCGCAGACCTGCGTGCCTCACGATCGGCTTCAACCAATTCCGGGTTGTTATGGTATGCGCGAACGGTAATCAAACTGTTTTTAAAAGATGATATTCGATTGCGTATCTGTTTTGTCTTATATATATCCGAATCCAATTTCATCTCTTTGATGATGGATTTCACTAAACGCTCAGAGTCTTGCGTGTCATAAATCGTGAAGCTTGAAGGATAGCCCAATCGGTCGGCCTCTGCTCGAAGAATACGTGCAAAAACAGAGTGAAATGTACCCATCCATAAGTTTTTGGATTCGCTCTCGCCCACAATTTCAGCAATACGCTTTTTCATTTCTCTTGCTGCCTTGTTCGTAAAGGTCAAAGCGAGAATTGAAAACGAATCAATGCCTTTCTGCATGAGGTAAGCAATGCGGTAGGTCAACACACGGGTTTTGCCAGAACCAGCTCCAGCAATGACCATTAAGGGACCGTCGACGTGTGTGGTTGGTTCTTGTTGTGCAGTATTGAGTTGTGATAAATAATCTTCCACAACACGAAAGTACGTGGAAAAAAAAGAAAATCAATGCCATGTTTTAAGCTAGCTCCATAGTTTATCAACATTTTTAAACGAAAAAAATTAAATTTGTTCTATGGCAGCTGCATTGTTGGAAAAGCCGATTGAATATTTGAAAGGAGTTGGTCCTAATCGAGGTATATTGCTTCGAAAAGAATTAGGCATTTCAACCTGTAAGGACTTGCTCTATCATTTCCCCAATCGATATGTCGATCGAACCCGTTTCTATTCCATTGCTCAACTACCAAAAGTGCAAGCAGATGTGCAAGTGGTTGGGAAAATTACAGACATTCGACTGATCAAGCAATCGAAAGGAAAACGTTTGGTCGCAACCTTTAGCGATTCAACTGGTGAAATTGAACTGGTTTGGTTTCGTGGTCATCAATGGATTCAAAAACAACTAAAAACAAACGTGCCTTACACTGCTTTCGGTCGTCTCATGTGGTATGGACCAAGGTGCTCTATTGCTCATCCAGAACTTGATGAGGAAGATCCAAGCCAAAAGAAAAAAAATGCCATTTTTCAACCTGTTTATCCTTCAACAGAAAAGTTGGCTAATCGAAACATCACCAACCGAACGATGCGTCAAATCATGCATCATCTTTTCGAAGAATTGCGAGTTGGCGTACGAGAAACACTTTCAGATGACATTCTTTCTACGCATCGATTAATTGGCGCAACGGATGCTTTACGAGCCATTCATTTTCCTAAAAACCTGAAAGAACTTGAACAAGCTCAAAATCGGCTAAAATTTGAAGAGTTGTTTTTTATTCAACTTCAACTCTTACAAAAGAAAAGAGATCAACAAAATAGATTTAAAGGACACCTGTTTGATAGAGTTGGTGATTACTTTAATTCTTTTTACAGTAATCATCTTCCCTTTGCGCTGACCACTGCCCAAAAGCGTGTTATCAAAGAAATTCGAAGTGATTTTGGAAGTGGCGCACAAATGAATCGCTTGTTACAGGGAGATGTTGGGTCTGGAAAGACCATCGTTGCATTTTTGAGCGCATTAATTGCATTTGACAATGGAAAGCAAGTCACTATGGTTGCCCCTACCGAAATTCTTGCACAGCAACACTTTACAACACTATCAAAAATCGCAGAACCACTCGGAATTTCTGTTAGACTTCTTACAGGGTCATCCAAAACAGCTGAAAGAAAGGAATTACACGAAGAATTACTTTCCGGAAAGCTTCAATTATTGGTGGGCACACATGCAATTTTAGAACCTACCGTTCATTTTAATGATTTGGGGTTTGCAATCATCGACGAGCAACATCGATTTGGAGTAGCGCAACGCGCAAAGCTTTGGAAGAAAAACAAGATACCACCACATATTTTGGTAATGACAGCTACGCCTATTCCACGAACCTTGGCAATGACACTATATGGTGATTTGGAAAATTCTATCATTGATGAATTGCCACCTGGAAGGAAACCGATTACCACTGCACATAGAACCGATAACAATCGGCTAGCAATAAATCAATTCATTAAAGCTGAAATTAAAAAAGGCAAACAAATCTATATTGTATATCCTTTAATTGAGGAGTCTTCCAAGATGGATTATAAAGATTTAATGGATGGTTTTGAAAGTATTTCACGTGATTTCCCTCAACCAGTCTATCAAGTAAGTATCGTACATGGACGTATGAAGTCGGAAGACAAAGCCTATGAAATGCAGCGATTTGTTGAGAGAAAAACCCAAATTATGGTAGCAACTACAGTGATTGAAGTGGGTGTCCACGTAGCCAATGCGAGTGTAATGATTATTGAAAGTGCCGAACGTTTTGGCTTATCACAACTACACCAGCTTCGTGGTCGAGTGGGTCGTGGTGATGATAAAAGCTATTGTGTTCTGATGACAGGAAACAAGCTTTCTAATGATGCAAAAACTCGTATTCAATCGATGGTTCGCACCCAAGATGGATTTGAACTTGCAGAAGTTGACCTCAAGTTGCGTGGTCCAGGTGATTTAATGGGAACCCAGCAAAGCGGTATTTTACAGTTACGTATTGCCGATCTAAATCAAGATGGTGAATTATTGGCAAAAGTGCGAGCAGTAGCCATCAAATTAGTCATGGATGATCCAGCCTTGACCAAAGTAAACAACAAACCCATAGCCGATACATTACAGTTGCTTCAATCAGGAAAAGGGATTTGGAAGTACATTTCATAAATCGTTCAAACAAAAAATCTTCGTCGTATCTTTGCGTCTTAGGGATAACAAATGAAAATATCTTTTAATTGGTTACAGCAATTTGTTCAAACAGATTGGAGCGTTACTGAAGTCGGGGACCTTCTCACTGATTTAGGATTGGAGGTAGAAGGCATCGAAAAATATGAATCCATCCCTGGTATGCTAAAAGGTGTCGTCGTGGGAGAAGTTTTGACCTGCGAACAGCATCCAAATGCGGACAAGCTAAAGCTGACGACTGTTTCTGTTGGATTAGATGAGCCTCTATCTATCGTATGCGGTGCTCCTAACGTATCGAAAGGGCAAAAAGTAGCAGTTGCCACTGTAGGTACAACCATCCACCCTATTGATGGCGATCCCTTTACAATCAAAAAGGCGAAAATTAGAGGAGAAGCCAGTATGGGAATGCTTTGTGCCGAAGATGAAATTGGTCTTGGTGAAAGCCATGATGGCATCATGACTCTTGACAAAAAATGGGCTGTAGGCACACCCTGTTCTAAAGTTTTTGCCCTTGAGAAAGATCATGTCTTTGAAATTGGTTTAACACCAAATCGAGCGGATGCGATGAGTCATATAGGTGTTGCTAGAGACCTCAAAGCTGGATGGCTGCAACGAGGGATTCAAACAGAACTTATTACGCCGAGTGTTAATGATTTTCAAATTCATCAAGCACAAACACCCATTCGTGTTAATGTAATTGACTCAAAAGCAGCACCTCGCTATTGCGGCGTACGTATTTCAGGCGTTACGGTTGGTCCCTCACCTGCTCATATCCAAAACAAGTTAAAGTCAATTGGGCTGACGCCGATAAACAATATCGTTGATGCAACTAACTATGTATTACACGAAATTGGACAACCTTTGCATGCTTTTGACGCAAATGTCATTCAGTCAAACACTGTTAAGGTTCAAACATTAAAGGCGGGAACAAAATTCAAAACACTGGATGGTGTAGAAAGAGAACTTCATAAAGATGATTTGATGATTTGCGATGGTGATACACCAATGTGTATTGCGGGTGTTTTTGGAGGTGAAACCTCTGGAATCACTGAAAAAACTAAGGATGTCTTTTTGGAAAGTGCTTTCTTCGATTCTGTTCGGATTCGTAAAACCTCCAAACGACATGGGCTAAACACAGACGCGTCCTTTCGCTTTGAACGCGGAATAGATATCCAAATCTGTGATTACGCTCTCAAACGCGCTGCTTTGTTAATTATGGAGCTAGCGGGCGGCAAGATTACAAGTGAAATTTCGGACAACTATCCAAATAAAGTGGAAGCAAAACAGTTGATCATTCAATTTGATTACATCAACAAATTGGTAGGTCAAGAAATTCCTCGAGGTGAAATCAAATCAATTCTGACTTCATTGGATATTAAAATCAACAACGTTTCGGAGACAACTTTGGGCTTATCGATTCCTTCATATCGTGTAGATGTGACACGTCCTGCCGACGTAGTGGAAGAAATATTAAGGGTGTACGGGTACAACAATATTGACTTTTCGGATGCTCTTTCAACATCAATGCCGGAAGGTAGTAAACCATTAGACCATTTAGAAAGACGAGTGAGTAATCAATTGGTAAATCTTGGCTTTTTTGAGATTTATAACAACTCAATAACCAAGCCCGCAAAAAAAGAAAAAGAGGGTGTCGTAACACTTGTCAATCCGTTAAGTCAAGAACTATCTGCCATGCGCACCTCACTTTATGGAGGGCTGACAGAGGTCATAAGTTATAATATTAACCGTAGAACAACCAATTGTAAGTTATTTGAATTTGGGAATGTTTACCATAAATCATCTGAAGAATATCATCAAAATCATCAGCTTATACTTGGAGTGGTCGGAAATCAAAACGAAAGTCATTGGCGAGGTACAGAAAACAAAAGTGACTTTTTCTATCTTAAAGGAGTGATCGAAGCTATATGCCGCAGAGAGGGAGTTGAATACACTGAGAATTTGTTGCCCGAAAGTGAACAGCTAATTGATGGTATATCATTGGAGAGCAATCAGAATCAATTTGCTACTATTGGTCAACTAGATTCAGGAGCTTTTGAAAATATTGATGAAGAGACTGTTGTATTCGTCGCTGAAATTGACTGGGAAAAGTTTACAACCCTTGCCAAAGACAAAAAAATCAAGGCTCGCCCTATTTCAAAATTCCCATCCGTAAAGCGGGATATGGCGTTGCTTATCGATAGTAACATAGCTTTTGAATCCTTGCGAAAAGTAGCATTAGAAACTGAAAAGAAATTGCTGACAAGCATACAACTCTTCGATGTGTACGAAGGTAAGGGTATCCCAGAAGGCAAAAAATCATACGGACTGAGTTTCACCCTGAGTGATCACGCTAAAACGCTAACTGACAAGCAAGTAGATAAAGTGATGTCCAAAATTCAACATCGAATTCAAAACGATTTCGGAGCAGAATTACGCTAAACTAAATCATCATTTTTTGTTATTGTTTTTGCTTTTATCTACATTTGATTGTTGCTAAAAAGAAAAAAATGATATCATCAGTAAACCTCCATGAAGCTTTGCTTCATTCCCAGTCTCTATTAGAAATCCCTCCAAAAGAAACGGAGTTACTCAAAAAAAATGTCAACGAATTTGACTTTGATTTATTAGACACCAAACGTATTTTTCATAGAGACGCAATCAAAAAAACTTGTGTTAATTACAGATTGCGTTTTTTAGATTTCACGTTGTTTAAAGGAGATGTTCCTATAACAGCTAAACAAAAAATCAAAACCATTGAAAAAGAGCATGATACAAAACTCCAAAATCTAAAAATTGTTGCTCCTTCATCTCTTTTTAAACTTAAAAATGCAGATGACCCTTTGTTGTTTGTCCCAATGGGAAACAACTACTATTACCTCATTCATAAATGGGGAAATGATTTACATCCACTTCGGCGTCTGTTGGTGTGGCCTTTTAAAAACATTATTACAAGTGTGATTTCGCTTGTAGCATTGAGTTTTATTTTAACATTTTTTCTTCCACTCAATCTCTTTAGCGCACAACCCACTTGGTCTGATTTCTTATTAATTTTTCTCTTTATGTTTAAATCAATTGCTGCTATTGTTATTTATTATGCATTCGCAACAGGGAAAAATTTTAACCGTGCCATCTGGGATAGCACCTATTACAACTCATGATGGCTGCTGATTATATCTTAATTTTTAGAGGGAGTAATATTGAGGCTGGGCGCATTATTTATGACCTAAAAGAAATTGGTATTCAGCCAATCACAAAAGACCAACAAACCTCTGCGGCAAGATCAGGATTTGCTATTCCAGCTCTGGGCGATGAGGTTCAAGTTTTGGTGCATAAAGATGAATACGAACGGGCGAAAGAAGTGCTTTAGGATGCGTACATCTTATCTCGCAACTCTTTTACCTTTTCATCTGACATGTACTCGTCAAAAGTCATATAACGATCAATAATTCCCTTAGGGGTCAACTCTACAATTCGGTTGCCGACAGATTGAGCAAAGGCATGATCATGTGTTGTTAATAATACTGTGCCTTTAAACTTAATCAATGAATTGTTAAAAGCTGTAATGGACTCTAAATCCAAGTGGTTTGTTGGTTCATCAAGTAAAACCACATTTGCACGTTGCATCATCATACGAG
>JABHGH010000071.1 GCA_018672145.1 Flavobacteriaceae bacterium | reverse complement strand
TTTAAGTTATCTAACGGACAAATTCGTGGAATGGCAGTACTCCAATCCACACAACGAAAAGGGATTGGTCAATTATTGATTCAGGAAGCTGAATCGATAGGTAAAAAAAAAGAGTTTGCAATCATGTGGATGAACGCCCGTTTGCATGCCGTTCCTTTTTATGAAAAGTTAAGTTATAAAATCAAGGGAGCTCAATTTGAGGTTCCTGTGTTTGGCCCCCATTATATGATGATAAAAGAGTTATTATGAAACAATTACTAAAGGGCCTATTTTTGAGTGTATTTATGAATGCTTTCGCACAAGATATCGAACGAGACACTGTCTTAGGGAAAACGACTCTTAATCTGGTCAATGGAGTGATGCTCGCAGAAGTACATAATGCTTTTGAAGAAATGCAAAAAGCGGCTTTGTTAGAAGGAATTCAACTCCAGGTCGTCTCTGGCTATCGTAGTTATAAACGGCAACGTGAAATATGGAATGCCAAGTTTCTTGCTTTTTCAGAAGATGGGTTAACGCCACAAGCTGTTATCCAAAAAATCATTACCTACTCTACCCTACCGGGCACTTCTCGTCACCATTGGGGTACAGACATTGACATTATTGATGCCTCTCATGAGGCGACGGGTGACGTGCTGATGACTGAGAAGTTTTACGGAGACGGCCCTTACAGCAAGTTGAGGGTTTGGATGGAAAAAAATGCAAGCAACTATGGTTTTGTAATCGTTTATACCAATGATGTCAATCGAAAAGGCTTTGCACATGAGCCATGGCATTACAGTTATAAATCCATCGCAAAAAAACATTTAACAGTGCTCACGCAACAAGCCCTACCAGCAATCGCAAATGATGAGAAATTGTTGGGCCGGGAATATTTGGATGAATCGTTTTTTACACTGTACAAGACCCAACATCTTCTTGATATAAATCCAGTGCTAATTGATAGAAAATAGGCAGTTCCTTTTGGGTACTTCTCCTTATCTTTGTTCCTATGAAAGCACTACTCATGATTTTGGATGGTTGGGGAATATCACCCAACCCAGCTGTGTCTGCTGTTGACCAAGCACAAACTCCATTTATTGATTCCCTTTACAAAACCTATCCCCACGCTACTTTACGTACTGACGGTATGGATGTTGGGCTTCCCGATGGCCAAATGGGGAACAGTGAGGTTGGCCATGTAAATTTGGGTGCTGGGCGAGTAGTCTATCAAGATTTAGCCAAAATCAACCTGGCGATTGAGCAAGACAGTCTAAAAGATGAGGTCGTGCTACGTGACGCTTTTACAATCGCAAAAAAAACGAATGCCAAGTTGCACTTTGTAGGCTTGGTTTCTGACGGAGGGGTTCATGCCCACATCAATCATGTCACTGGACTAGTTCGCGCAGCTAACCATGCAAATGTTCCCGAGGTTTATGTGCATGCCTTTACCGACGGACGTGATGTGGATCCGAAATCAGGAGCAGGCTTTATCGAACAACTTCAAGAAAGTTGCACAACGTTTAATGCCAAATTAGCTTCCATCATTGGACGTTATTTTGCCATGGATAGAGACAAGCGTTGGGAGCGCGTCAAAAAAGCATACGATTTGTTGGTCCGCGGAATTGGAAAAGGTACAACTCACCTACCAACGGCAATTCGTGAAAGCTATGAAAACGGTATAACCGATGAGTTCATTGAACCACATTTTCAACAAGGCGATGATGGAAAACCAATAGCGACCATTGACAAAGGGGATGTTGTTGTGTTTTTTAATTTTAGAACTGACAGAGGCCGTCAACTAACTCAAGTATTGCATCAGAATGATATGCCTGAATTTGACATGGAAAAACTGGATTTGCATTTTGTAACGCTGACAAACTACGACGAATCATTTACAGGCGTGGAAGTTGTGTTTGACAAGGACAACGTCACCAACACACTTGGGGAAGTACTTGCTGCTGCAGGGAAAAAACAAATTCGTATTGCGGAAACTGAAAAATACCCACACGTCACTTTTTTCTTTAATGGTGGTCGAGAGGAACCCTTTATGGGAGAAGAACGCATTTTACGCCCCTCACCTAAAGTGGCAACCTATGATTTAAAGCCTGAAATGAGTGCCTTCGATCTAAGGGACGCCATTGTGCCAAAGCTTGAAAATAGAGAAACTGACTTTGTATGTCTCAATTTTGCAAACCCCGATATGGTTGGGCATACAGGTAGTATGGAAGCAGCAATAAAGGCATGCGAGGTCGTTGATCAATGTGCAAAAGATGTGGTAGATGCTGCCCAAAAAGGTGGCTTTAGTGTTATTATCATCGCTGATCACGGTAATTGTGACACCATGGTAAACCCAGATGGATCACCCAATACTGCCCATACCACCAATCCGGTGCCAATCATTCTTATCAGTGATAAACACAAGGAAATCAATGATGGGAATTTGGGGAATATTGCACCAACTGTCTTGGAGCTTATGAGGGTAAAGCAACCGCAAGAAATGACAGCAAAATCTTTACTTTAACAACATGAAAAAAATCACAGTCCTTTTAATTGCTATAAGCATCGTTAGTTGCACACCTACCACTGATTTGTTGGGTGATTTCTCCAGAGCTGATCTCGAAAACGGAGGTCATAATCGTTGGTTTACAAAAAACTACGAAGCACATCTAGTAAACAAAAATATAGTTTCACAAATCGATTCATTGTTTAACGACATTGAAGTTACGATCTATATGGGCACATGGTGTGAGGATAGTCGTCGAGAAGTGCCAGCATTTTTTAAAATCTTAGATTCTCTTGATGCCAATGATCATGTAGATCGTATGATTGGTGTGAGTGAAGATAAAGTTAGCCCAGATGGCAGTGCCAAAAAAGCAGGTATAACAAATGTGCCTACTTTTGTATTTTCAAAAAACGGCGAAGAAATCAACAGGATTGTTGAATTCCCAATCATTTCATTAGAACAAGATCTTTTGGATATCCTTCAAGGAAATGGATATAAGCACGCATATGACTTTTAAGAATGGGGCTACAAAAAACAAAACAAGAAATTGAATTCATACGTGAAAGCGCACTCATTGTCTCCAAAACATTGGGTATGCTCGCTGCTGAGATCAAACCAGGTGTAACTACCCTTCACCTCGACAAATTGGCCGAAACATTTATTCGTGACCACGATGCCGAGCCTGGCTTTCTTGGTTTATATGACTTTCCCAATACCCTTTGCGTCAGTCCCAATGCGCAGGTGGTACATGGCATTCCAAACGACACACCTCTAGTAGAAGGAGATATTGTTTCTATTGACTGTGGTGCCTTGAAAAATGGCTACTACGGAGATCACGCCTATACTTTTGAGGTTGGTGATGTGGAAGAAAGTACAAGAAAATTATTAGCTATCACCAAAGAATCCTTGTATGTTGGAATCGATCTCTTTCGGGTCGGGAAACGAGTAGGTGATGTTGGACATGCCATACAACGACATGTGGAGGCACACGGATATGGTGTTGTACGTGAACTCGTTGGTCATGGACTCGGAAAAACGATGCACGAAAAGCCTGAAATGCCAAACTATGGACGACGTGGTCGTGGGAAAGCATTTTCAGAAGGTATGGTGATCGCTTTGGAACCGATGATTAATGCCGGAACACACAAAATCAATCAGCTCGCTGACGGCTGGACTATCCTCACGGCTGATGGAATGCCTAGCGCACACTTTGAACACAATATTGCGATTGTGGACGGAGAACCCGAGCTGCTATCAACTTTTTCGTATATCTATGAGGCTTTAGGTATTGAAAGCGACGAAGAGAAACCCTTCCGCACCAAATCAATATCAAAGTGATTGGCTTATTTCGACTAGCACTGCAGTATATTCCTCGCCCTTTACTATTACGAGTGAGTACGGTTATTTATCCTTTACTTGACATCTGGTACCGTGGCAAAGGGCATATTGATCCTATCAATGGTAAATCTTATCGGAAATTTTTACCCTACGGCTACCAAACACAACGAACAAATGTTCTAAGTCCTGGTACGTTGTCTCTAGAACGTCATCGTCTATTGTGGTTGTATTTTGAAAGGGAGACCAATTTCTTTTCGCAGCCAGCAGACGTTTTGCATTTGGCACCTGAACAAGCCTTTCAAAAGCGATTTAAAAACCTTGCACACCGCACCTATATTACTGCTGATCTTTATTCCCCATTAGCTGATATACGTGCAGACATTTGCAATTTACCCTTCTCCGATCGCCAATTTGATTGGGTAATTTGCAATCATGTTTTAGAGCATATATCAGATGATGCAACAGCAATGAGCGAACTCAATCGAGTGCTAAAGCCTGGTGGAATCGCTATCCTTCAAGTACCGTTACAACTTGACAAAGAAACATTGGAAGATGACAACATTACTGAACCCAAAGAAAGAGCTCGCATTTTTGGACAGTACGATCATGTGCGTGTTTATGGAAACGATTATCAATTACGTCTAGAAAAGGCAGGGTTTAAGGTGAAAATGATCCGTTATGCCGAACAGTTTACAAAAGAAGAACAAAGCCTCTACTGCATTCCTCCAAACGAAGTTATTCCTGTATGTATTAAGGAAAGTTGAGTTTTGGGAATCCCGGACTTGCCATTAGCGAATAGTCTCCTTCCTCACTCGAGAGAACCAAAAGATATTCAATCCCTTCAATCGAAAACCCATCAACCAATGATAATGGCATTGACATAAACGCAGTTGCATAAGCATCAGCTGTCATACAATCACTAGCAATCACAGAAGCACTCAATATCGAAGATGCTTTAGCTCTTCCGTCAAAGGGGTTGATGGTATGCACGTATTTGTCTCCAGCATCGTCTATTCGATATTTACGATAGTTTCCAGAAGTAGCAAGCGCTTGATTTGAAAGTTGAAGCGTACGTAGATAGTCCCGTTTTTCATTGTCGTTAACTGGCGTATCTATAGCAACAGTCCAAGGAGTATTTTTGATTGAGTTTATGCCAACCGCTCGTAACTCACCTCCGATTTCAACAAGAATATTTTCATAGCGAAATTGATCATGCAACAACTCGACCAACACATCAACAGCATACCCCTTACCAATAGCATTGAAATCTATGTAAATGTTTGGGTTCTCTTTTACAATTTTATCATCAGCTGTAAGCGTTACTTTTTGCAGACCTGTAAGTGTCAGTAAGCTATCCCGAACAGAAGCAGTCATACTGTCTATGCGGTTTTCAGGGCCAAATCCATAGGCGTTGACCAAAGTCCCAACAGTTGGATCAAAATACCCATAGGTCGTTTTCCAAACAAATTGTGATTTCTTCAAAACAGTTTTGAAATGATGATCAACAACCACTTGTTGTTCACCACGATTAATTCTAGAAATATCAGAGTTTGGGATATAGGTTGACATGGACTTATTGAGCGCGTAAAAGACAGAGTCAATAGCGGGTAAAACCTCAGGATTGGTTTTAGTGTCAAAATAGGTTACACTATAAGATGTTCCTAAAGCATAGCCAGTAACACGTTGGACTTGAATGTTTGATTGGCAGCCAATAAAGAGAAAGACAATAAGAGCTACACTATATGTTTTGAAGGCCTTCATAATTAATTGCATAAGCTTCAGACTTTACCAAAGGTAACTCGTAATTGGTTGCTCTCGCAAATCCTACTCCTGCAAAACGTACAACAGCATCATATTTTTCTGCATGTACTCTGATTTTTTCCATCAACCCTTTGTCATAATCTCTTGGGTTTGAAGGATAAACAGAAGCTTTGACAATAATAAAAAAGAGTTGACTTTCCTTTTTACAAACAAATTGGGGGTCTTTTTTAATTTTACTATTGACCGCCACAAATTCAAACCCTTGAGCGCTTAAATCGTCACCCACAGTTTTCATGGCCAACTGATGTAAGTCTTGCGATGAAGGTTTATCCACCAAAGTCATCAAATCGAACATTTTCGGGAGGCACTCCGAAGTCCTCAGCCATTTTCTCAACGGCCATATTCATCAGCGGAGGTCCACAGAAATATACTTCGATATCTTCGGGCTCTTCATGATCGTTAAGATACTGATCAATTGCGACTTGGTGTACAAATCCAACAAAGCCATCTCCATCACTATCAAGACTCTCCTTCACATTCCAATTATCTTCTTCAAGAGGTTCGGAAAGTGCAACATAGAACTTAAAGTTTGGAAAATCACGTTCTAAAGCGCGGAAGTGTTCGACGTAAAATAATTCACGTCGGGAACGACCACCATACCAGAAAGTAACTTTTCGGCCTGTTTTCAGAGTTCGGAACAGGTGATAAAGATGCGAACGCATAGGTGCCATTCCAGCACCACCACCAACATATAACATTTCGGACTCAGAGTGGTTGATAAAGAATTCACCGTAAGGCCCTGAAATCGTTACCTTATCTCCTGGTTTCTTTGAAAAGATATAAGACGAAGCTACACCTGGATTGACGTCCATCCATGCATTTTTACTGCGATCCCATGGTGGAGTTGCGATACGTACGTTGAGCATTACTTCTTTTCCTTCAGCAGGGTAGGATGCCATAGAGTAAGCACGTTCAACGACTTCGTTGTTTTTCATCGAAAGATCCCACAACCCAAACTTATCCCATTCAAGTTTGAACTTGTCAGCATCTTCAGGGTGCTCTTCGGGGTGAGCAGAAATATCAATGTCTTTGTATGGAATTTCACAAGCAGGAATTTCGATTTGAATATAACCTCCAGCTTTGTAGTTCATGTCCTCAGGAATTTCAACAACAAACTCCTTGATAAAAGAAGCTACGTTCCAGTTTCGCACAACCGTGGCCTCGTATTTCTTAATGCCAAACACTTCTTCAGGAACTTCGATGACCATATCTTCTTTGACTTTTACTTGGCAACCCAAACGCCATCCTTCTGCGATCTCTTTTCGAGTAAAGTGTGGCACTTCGGTAGGAAGAATTTCACCTCCTCCTTCTTTGATAATGCACTTGCACTGAATACAAGTACCACCACCTCCACATGCAGAGGGTAAAAAGATTTTGTTATTCCCGAGAGTGGTCAAGAGGGTACTACCAGAGCCCACCTCAACATCTTGAGAATCATTGATCAATAGTTTTACAGGTCCTGATGGAAGCAACTTGGCTTTCACCCCTAAGAGCATTCCTACCAAAAGGAACACGATGACCATAAAAACAACTACACTTGCAAGAACGACTGTAATATCCATAATGCTTATATCTTAATTCCCATAAAACTCATAAAACCAATTGCCATGAGTCCAGTTATGATAAAGGTAATCCCTAGCCCACGAAGTGGTGCTGGAATATTTGAGTAGGCAATTTTTTCACGAATTGCTGCGATCGCTAGTATGGCCAAGAAAAAACCTATTCCTGATCCGGCTCCATAGACTGCTGATTCGCCAATGCCTGAAAAATCTTTTTGCTGCATGAACAAACTGCCACCAAGAATTGCACAGTTTACGGCAATTAACGGCAAGAAAATTCCAAGCGCTCCATAAAGAGCTGGTGCAAATTTTTCAACAATCATCTCAACGAGCTGCACCATGGAAGCAATGACTGCAATAAACATAATGAAACTCAAAAAGCTAAGATCGACATCTGCATAGCTGGCATCTAGCCACTGCAATGCGCCTGGACGCAACAAATAGCTGTCGAGCAAAAAGTTGATCGGCACAGTTATCGAAAGAACAAAAACAACAGCTAAACCAAGTCCCACGGCAGTTTTCACGGTTTTCGAAACAGCCAAATACGAACACATTCCCAAGAAATAGGCGAAGACCATGTTCTCAATAAAAATACTTCGCACAAATAAGTTTACGTAATCCATGATTTATCCTTTTTCTATTAGTTTACGATTACGAGCACGTTGCAGCCAAATAATCACTCCCACAGTGACCAAGGCCATTGGAGAGAGCAACATGAATCCGTTATTTACATACCCCATTTCGTAGAAAGACTCTGGGATAATTTGAAAACCATAGAGCTTTCCAGATCCAAAAAGTTCTCTGAAAAATGCAACTAAAATGAGCATAAATCCATATCCAGCGGCATTTCCTACTCCATCCAACAAAGATTTCCACACGCCATTGCCAAGAGCAAAGGCCTCAAGACGACCCATTACTATACAGTTGGTGATGATCAATCCAATGAAAATCGATAGCTGTTTACTCACATCATAAGCGTATGCACGTAAAATTTGATCGACAAGAATTACCATAGATGCGACAACAACCAATTGAACAATAATTCGGATTCGGTTTGGAATCAAGTTTCGGAGTAAGGAGACAATCATGTTACTTGCTCCCATCACGGCAATTACTGAAATGGTCATTACCACGGCGGGTTCGAGCTGTACAGTAATCGCTAATGCGGAACAAATCCCCAAAACCTGAACGGTAATTGGGTTGTTGTCGTCCAAAGGATCAGTGAGCAAAGCCCGGTTCTTTTTAGAAAACAAGGACTCTTTCTCTTTGGCGACAAAAAGAACGAGAGGTTTGTTTGTTTTTTTGTTTGACATAATATTACTCATTTACAGCAACAGCTGCCGTTGTTTCGTTTTTGGTTAGATAGGATTGGTAATGTGTCAGACGCTCATAGATCATGTCTGATACTCCGTCCCCTGTAATGGTTGCCCCTGAAATCGCATCGACTTCATGATCGTCTTTGTCGAGATCCTTAGGGTCATTGTTTGTTTTAGAAACTAAAATCCCTTTTAAGCTTCCATCGGCAGCAAATACTTTTTCGCCAACAAAACGGTTCATAAACCACTGTTGGGTGATTTCTGCACCTAAGCCAGCAGTCTCAGCTTTGTGATCAAAAACGGCTCCTTTGATGGTTGTGCGGTCTGACTCTAAAGCAATATAGCCCCAAATAGCATCCCATAGGCCAGACCCACGTAGTGGTATGATGTAATAAGAATCTTCCTCTACATCTGCTAGGTAGAGAGGAAATCGCTGTTCGTTCTCATTTTTCTTTAACTCCAATGCGAGTTTGATTCCTGAAAAAGGGTCAACACTCTCATCGACTGTTCCATCGTTGCGCAAGGCAAGCTGTGAAACAATGTACTTATTGAAGAGTACTTCTGCACCCTCACGATCGGTTTCTATCCCAATTGTAGCGAGTATGTTTTGCATTTTTTCTTTACGGACATTGTCTTGTTGAAGATCTTTGAGCGAACTCGCTGTAAAAGCCAACACAGAGGCAACCACCACCACCATAGCAGCAGCGAATCCAAAAGTATAAGCATTAGAATCTCTATTCATAATTAAGCTGTTTGAAAGTTTGTGCTTTGTTTTCTTTTCAATCTTCTGCTCACGTTGGCTTGTACCACATAGTGATCGATTGTCGGTGCAAAGACATTCATAAGCAATATAGCGAGCATCACACCCTCTGGATAGGCAGGATTAAATATTCGAATAAGAATACATAGAATCCCAACAAGAACCCCATAAATCCATTTTCCGCGTTGCGTTTGAGCGGCTGAAACTGGGTCAGTTGCCATAAAAACAATTCCAAAAGCAAACCCACCAACGATCATGTGGTTGAGCCAATCAAATTGCATTAATGCATTGGCACCCCATAGGTTAAACAAGAAACCCATACCAGCTGCGCCAAGGACTCCGCCAAGCATAATGCGCCAACTTCCCACACCCGTAAAAATTAAAATGGCTGCACCAACAAGAACCCACAGCGTTGAGGTTTCCGCAATCGATCCTGGAATAGCACCACTAAACATTTCAAACATAGTGTAATCAACAGGGATGCCTGAGGCGAGTGTACCTAAAATTGTTTCTCCCGAAACGCCATCAACTGTGCTTGCTTCCGAGACCCACACTTTGTTTCCAGACATATATGTTGGGTAGGCAAAAAAAGCAAAGGCACGTGCCGTAAGCGCAGGATTTAATATATTCATTCCAGTTCCTCCAAATGCTTCTTTGGCAATCAGAACCGCAAAGGCCACTGACAAGCCGACCATCCATAATGGAATATCAACTGGCATAATCATAGGGATAAGTAATCCCGTGACTAAGTATCCCTCATTGACCTCATGACCACGATAGACCGCAAAAGCAAATTCAATCGCTAATCCAACACCATAGGAAACCGCAATCATCGGTAAAATTTTGAATGACCCGTGTAAAAAGGCATCTAAAAAAGTAAACGTCTCTCCCGTTTGTATAAAGTATTGATATCCTGTGTTGTATATCCCATAAATCAATGCAGGAATAAGAGCAATGATAACCGTCACCATTGTACGTTTCAAGTCAACAGCGTCGCGAATGTGTGCTCCTTTTTTGGTTGTGTGATTTGGTACAAACAAAAAGGTGTCGAATGCGTTTACTGCTGGCGCAAAACGTTCAAGCTTGGACCCTTTTGCAAATGGTTTTTTTAATTGGTCAATTTGTTTTCTTAACTTCATGATCATTGTATTAACCTACTTCTTTATACATTAAATCTAGTGCTTCACGAATAATAGCTTGTGCTTCAATTTTAGAAGAACTCGTATAATCGATTAAAGCAAAATCTTCCGGAGCAACCTCATAGATGCCAAGTTGTTCCATTTTCTCAATATCGTTTGCCATGCAAGCTTTTAAAAGTTGCATAGGAAAGATGTCCATGGGAAATACACGCTCCATTTCACCAGTGACAACAAGTGCTCTCTCTTCGCCGTTCAGATTTGTATCAGGAGAATAAACTCTTTTTGGAAATAGCCATGAAAGAGAAGTGTTTGACATACTGTGAAGCTTTGGCCCAACAAAAGGGAGCCAACCAAACATTCGGTAGCGATTTCCCTCTGGCAAAACTGACAATGTATTGTTGTAGTAGCCTACATAACTATCGGCAGATGTTTCTGTTCCAGAAAGAACGTCGCCGTTAATTACACGTAATGTCGCAGTGTTTTCAACACCAACATCTTTTAGTAATGGCAATAACGCAGCACCTATCATTGTTTTGAAATAACAAGGTGTCGATACTGGGTGACCTGCAACTGCAAGCGTTCTGGAAGCGTCAAATTTGCCTATTTGAAAAAAACGGCCAATATTGGCAACATCTTCAGCACCAACAACCCAAGCCACTTCACCAGCATTAATTGGGTCAACATGATGAATTTGCACACCAACATTACCTACAGGGTGTGGCCCTTTAACGCGATGTATAATACAATTCTCAGTTTGTGCAAGCAAGGTCTCTTCTTCTGCCCCTATACTCAGGTGAACACAAGGCACGAGTTTGGCAAGCATATTAATACCAGTTTGAAATGCGTCTTGTTGCCCTTCTAACACAACGTCTAAACGAGCTGCTAGTGGTGCTGTTGCGTAGGCACTAATAAAAATAGCTTTTGGCTGTGCATTTGGATCAGCAACCAAATCATACGGACGCTGCTTGATAAAAGGCCAATTACCTGAAGATAGTAACAGAGACTTTACCTCATCCGAGGTGATTTTTTCTAGTGAAGGTAATTTGTGCTTCACAGATTGCTGTTTTTCATCTGCTGTAAGACTAAGCTCCAATACCTTTCGTTTTGCACCTCGCTTGACAGCGGTTAATGTTCCACTTACAGGCGACACAAATTGAATGCTATCCTGATATTTGGAATAAAACAACGGCTGTCCAGCTTTCACTTTATCGCCTTCCTTACACACAAGTTTAGGGAAAACGCCATGAAAGTCAGTGGGCTTAATGGCAAATTTAGAAGATGATGGTGCAGCTTTAAAAACGTTGGAGGCTGCGCCCTTTAAATTAAGTGTAAGACCTCTACGAGTCTTGATGTCAGTAGACATGATTTTAATCCTATTTTGGATCGCAAATTTACTTAGTTCAAAGCGCTTAAAAAAAGGTTACGACTCCTTTTTATTCTTATTTATATCAATTCCAAATAATTTGTTTAACGCATGAATTTTCAAACATCTAAACAGCTCGTCAATTCATATCTGTTTTTCGGTATCTTTAGCCAAAGATTATAATTATTACACATTGATAAAAGTTAAACAAACATATTTTTTGTTCTTCATACCGTGTCTGTTTTTTGGGCAAGTTTTAGAAGAGAAACCTCCTCCCGACCACATCAATACTGTTATCATTCACGCAGAACAGGAAATGGAGAACATTCCCATTGTCGAACTAGGAAAAGCTTTCACACTTCGCTTTGATGATCTCAATGCAAATGAAGCCTATTACTACTACACGATTCAACATGCCAATAGTGATTGGTCGCCTACTGACCTTTTCAAATCAGAATACCTTGACGGCTTTGATGACATTCGCATTCGTACAATGAGTAATTCGTCTGCAACGCTTCAAGGCTATACCCATTATACATTAACCCTTCCAAACAGAGACACAAGAATTGTCAAAAGCGGCAATTACCTTATCAGCATTCACGATGAGAGCAATAAACTTGTTTTCAGTCGTCGCTTTGTGGTTTTTGAAAAAAATGCCAACGTGCAAGTTGGTGTGTTTAGATTGCGATCTCTTGACGGAATTGACACAACGCAAAGAGTCGAAATTGGCGTACGAACCAACAACCTAAACGCTCGGCAGCCTGAAGAAGAGATTTTAGTTTGGGTTCTTCAAAACTACAAATGGGCATCTGCTAAAAAACTGACAAAACCAGATTATATTATGAACCAAACTTTGCGCTACGAATATAGCGATGCGTTGTTGTTTGAGGGTGGGAATGAGTACTTCTTTTTTGACACAAAAGATCAACGTTCTACTGGTGGAAATGTTGCCTTCATTAGACGCGATGAATTATACCAAACTATACTCTATCCAAATTTTGTACGCAACGAAAATGTTTACACCTATGCTCCTGATATTAACGGAAATTTTAGCGTCCAAACCACAGAGGGTTACAACCCAAATATAGATGCCGATTACACGCTAGTGACATTTAGCTTGCGTACCTCAGCAAGGGGATATGGCTTTTATGTTAGTGGAATGTTCAACAATAACCAACCCCAAGAAAGCCATCAGCTTGTTTATTCACCAACCGACAAGCTGTATCATGTCACAATTCCACTCAAGCAAGGTATTTATAACTACAAATTCATTACGACAGCCCCAACAGGTGAATTGCTGGAAAATGCAGTAAGCGGAAGCCACTGGGAAACCGAAAACGACTATCTGGCTCTCGTCTATTTTAGAAAGTTTGGAGAACGTTACGATCGCTTGGTTGGCGTAGGAATTGGAAATTCTACACAAATCCAAAACTAAAAATATGATTCAAACTTAGTTTTGTAACTTAGCATTATGGTACAATTACTTACCCGTGGGATTCGTGTTTCTGTTAAAGTGTTTTTTGAAGGAACCTACTTCAAAAATTACAAGCTCAACTATTCCTATGCCTATGAAGTAACGATTGAAAATCAAGGGGAAGAATTGGTACAGCTACAGTCCAGGCATTGGAATATTTTTGATTCATTACGACCAAAAAGCATAATCTACGGAGAAGGTGTTGTTGGAAAAAAACCAATCATTCAACCTGGAAAGTCCTACACATACAGCTCGATGTGCTTAATTTCTTCTTCTCTTGGCGCTATGGTTGGGCATTATAATTTCATCAATCTTGCGACTGCTAGAAAATTTAGAGTCTATATTCCTAAGTTTAGGCTGAGTCCTGCTTTTGCCATGAATTGATTTTTATAACAAATTTTACTAAATTTGTTAAATAACCAAAACTGATTTATCATGCCATACGGATTTTTCACTGTAGATACTCCACTGAACGAAATCACTCATGAGTACCGACCTGGCTCGCCAGAACGTACCGCAGTACACGACGCTTACAAAAAGATGTTCAACACCCAAATGCGTGTGCCTCTCTATTTAGGAGACGAAGAAGTGTATACAAATGAAACTCGCCCCATTCGTCCTCCGCATGATCACCAGCATATAGTTGGCTCCTATAGTGTTGCAAAGCCAGAGCACGTCAAACGTGCCATTGACAACGCCTTAACAGCAAAAAAAGAATGGGCAGCAATGTCGTGGGAACACCGCATTTCCATTTTTATTAAAGCAGCTGATTTGATCGCTGGTCCTTATAGAGCAATGATCAACGCAGGTACAATGATCAATCAATCCAAAAATATATTTCAAGCAGAAATTGACGCGACCTGCGAATCCGTTGATTTCTTAAAATTCAACGCCGCATTTGCTTCAGACATTTATCAACAACAACCCGCTCCTGGAAACGGCGTTTTTAATCGCATCGAACATCGTCCTCTTGAGGGATTTACGTATGCTGTGACTCCTTTTAACTTTACGGCCATAGCAATTAATCTGACCTCTTGTATGGCTATGATGGGCAACGTGGTGGTGTGGAAGCCCAGCGATCACCAAATGTACACGGCAAAAATCATTATGGATATTTTTAAAGAAGCTGGATTGCCTGATGGAGTAATCACTTTGGTTTCTGGTGATCCAGAAATGATTACCGACATCGTTCTAAAGCACCCCGCTTTTGCAGGCCTACATTTTACTGGTTCGACTTTTGTCTTTCAAGAACTGTGGCAAAAAATTGGGCAAAACATCAAAAACTACAAAACCTATCCAAGAATCGTCGGAGAAACAGGCGGTAAAGACTTTATCCTCGCACACCCAACAGCAGATATCGATGTGGTAGCAACAGCTATCACTCGTGGTGCTTTTGAATACCAAGGTCAAAAATGCTCTGCTGCTTCGCGTATCTACTTGCCAAAATCAACCGCGCAAGACATCATTGATAAAGTTGTCGCTAATGTGAAGTCCTTCACAATGGGTTCACCTGAAGATATGAGCCATTTTATAACCGCAGTGATTCATGAGGGATCATTTGACAAGTTGGTGTCTTATATTGACCAAGCCAAAAAAGACAACGATGTCGAAGTCCTTGTTGGTGGTACTTATGACAAATCCAAAGGATATTTTGTTTCGCCAACTGTACTGCAAACCACAAATCCAAAGTACACAACAATGGAAACAGAGCTCTTTGGTCCAGTCGTAACCATTCATGTATATGATGATGAAAAATGGGACGAAACCATTGATTTGGTTGATAGCACATCTATATATGGGCTCACAGGTGCTGTCATTGCTCAAGATCGTTACGTTATTGAAGAAGCCAGTAAGCGTTTGGTCAATGCTGCAGGAAATTTCTATATCAATGACAAGCCAAGTGGCGCAGTCGTTGGCCAACAGCCTTTTGGAGGTGCGAGAGCATCAGGAACCAACGACAAGGCAGGGTCGATGCAAAACCTGCTTCGCTGGGTGTCTCCTCGATTGATCAAAGAAACCATGGTGCCAGCCAAAGACTATCGCTACCCACATATGGGTTAAAGCGGTAGGTGAACAACAAACTTTGTTGCAAAAAAATCTTCTTTGAAAAAGGAAGATATGGGATAACACTTGGCCTTTGAGAATGACTGTAACTCATTGGTCAAATCCCCTCCTTTAAGAGCAAGTATACCATTGCGAACTTGATGGCGGTTGGTTTTATTGATTTTTTTCTTGACCCAACTGACAAATGTTGGCATTTGAGTAACCGCTCGAGAAACAACAAAATCAAAACGGCCTTTTACTTCCTCCGCACGCTGATGGGTTGCTTTAACGTTGGTCAGTCCAATAGCAGTAGAAACTTCGTTGACAACACTTATTTTTTTACGTATTGAATCCACTAAATGAAAAGAAGTTTCTGGAAACAATATGGCTAGAGGTATACCTGGAAATCCGCCTCCTGTACCAACATCTAAGACCTTTGTGCCGGGTTGAAAATCAATCACTTTCCCAATCGCCAAAGAATGGAGCACATGGCGCTCATAGAGCGCATCTATATCCTTTCGTGAAATCACATTGATTTTCTGATTCCAATCTGCATATACGCCGTGAAGCTGCTGCAATTGTTGTTGTTGCAGATCGTTTAGGTCGGGAAAGTAACTGTGTATGGTTTTCACAGTGTAAGAGTACTAAAAAAATGCCCCGAATCAAAGTTTATGCTCGAACTGAATCTAAAAATGTTAAAATTTATTGTCCGTTTGGTATTTTTTCATAATTTCGAAATGAATACCCCAATTCTGATGACCTCATAAAAGTGTTTTGGTAGTTTCGTGATTTAGATTTCGAGGTCGTTTTGGGGTTAGCATTTTGTGCTATTCTAATAAAAATCTTTAAATCGATGACCTATGAAATTTACAACCCTAACAACAGCAGTTCACAAATATATGCGACCACAATTCATGAATTAGCTCATGCAAGCCACTGGGAGCTTAGACGCGGTGAATGGAATGATAACAACTTGGAGACAAAAGTAAAAGAATCTTGGGCAAGAGGTGTAGAATGGGAGCTTACTAGAATGAAATATGAAGGCTACATTCCTCCTTATTTTGGGGATTATACAGGAGTAGTACAAGATTTAATAGATGGGGAATCTGGTTATGACCAAGTTTCAGGTTACACGATAAAACAAATAGAAGATGTTTTGGAAGATACATCTTCATGGAAAGATTGGAAAAACCAACTTTCTAAAAAAATAGATAAATAAACACCTCATCAAGGCATTAATTCTTACTTTTGCTGCACTCAACAGAGTAAGTTATGAAGACTCCCAAAGGAAAAATTCGTTTTTCAAGAAAAGACCACCGTCAATTTTTCTCAACGCTTAATAAGCGTGTGAACAACTACTTTAAAGAAAACAACCTGCGAAAAACAGGGAATTGGAGACTTTACGCAAAAAGCATTGTTTTACTTGCGTTATTTATTGCTCCTTATGTTTTAATTTTATCACTAGGTCTCAATCAGTGGATCAAGCTCGGCTTATGCTTTTTGACTGGTTTGGGAATGGCTGGTATTGGTATGAATGTAATGCATGAAGGAAACCATGGGGCATTCTCACATATTCCGTGGGTCAATAAGCTTTCAGGTGGCGTCATGTATATCTTAGCAGGAAGTGTATTTAACTGGAAGGTACAGCATAACATTCTACATCACAGCTTTACAAACATTCACGGACACGACGAAGATATTGAGGCAGGGACTGTCTTGCGTTTTTCTAATCACACCAAGTGGCGAAAACTTCATAAATACCAACACTTATACTTTATTTTCTTATACGGTCTAATGACACTCCGTTGGGTCATTACAACCGACTTTATTCAATTGAAGCGATACCTCAAGCTCAAACTTTCTTATAAGAAAAAAACAAGTGAGGTTCGCGAGTGGATCGTACTGATTCTGTCCAAATTCGGATACTTGTCACTATGGATCGTTTTACCCATGCTCGTGTTGAATTTAGCGTGGTGGAAAATCCTAATCGGTTTTTTTGTGATGCATTATACCGCAGGACTTATTTTGAGTGTTGTTTTTCAGCTCGCGCACGTCACCCAAGATATGGCCACACCACTGCCATCTGAAACTGGCACCATGAAAAACACTTGGGCTGTACATCAACTTTTTACCACTGGGAATTTTTCTCCAAAAAGCCATATCATTAATTGGTTTACAGGAGGGCTAAATCACCAAATTGAGCATCATATTTTCCCATACATCAGTCACATTCACTATTCTAAAATTGCACGTATCGTCAAAGAAACTGCACGTGAGTTTGACCTCCCCTATCATGAATTTAAAACTTTTGCGTCGGCTTTTAAATCACACTACAATCACTTAAAAGCACTGGGGGAAAAACCCATGCCTGTAGAAATATAATCGCATGAAAAAGAATTTATCTGATCGAATCAGCAATCTGCCCGTTTCGGCCACATTGGCTATGGCGGCAAAAGCAAGAGAACTCAAAAGTCAGGGTGTAAACGTCATTGGGTTAAGTCTTGGAGAACCAGACTTCAACACTCCCACATTTATTAAAGATGCTGCCATTCAAGCAGTGAATGACAACTATAATTCATACACTCCAGTCGATGGATATGTAGAATTAAAAGAAGCCATTTGTCGTAAGTTCAAAAGAGACAATAACATCGATTACAACCCTAGTCAAATCGTTGTTTCCACTGGAGCAAAACAGTCTATTGCAAACGCCATTCAGGTGCTGATCAACCCTGGAGACGATGTCTTGCTTGTTGCTCCATACTGGGTGAGCTACTCCGCTATTGTTCTGTTGGCAGAAGGCAACCCAATTGAAATTTATTCAGACATCAATACCGAGTTCAAAATCACTCCAGAACAACTTGAAGCTGCAATTACTCCACAAACCAAAATGGTTGTGATAAACTCTCCCAACAACCCAAGCGGATCGGTCTACACAGAAGCCGAATACAGGGCGTTAGCAGCAGTACTGGAAAAGCATCCTGATATCTATGTGTTATCAGACGAAATCTACGAACACATCAATTATGGTGTTCCGCATTTTAGTTTCGCCCAAATCCCTTCCATGTACGATCGAACTTTGACAATCAACGGAGTGGCAAAAGCATTTGCGATGACAGGATGGCGTATTGGATATATGGGTGCGCCAGAATGGATTGCAAAAGCATGTACAAAAATGCAGGGGCAGATTACCAGTGGAGCAAACTGCATTGCACAACGAGCAACCATTGCCGCTTTAGACGCTCCGGTAGAAAATATCAAATACATGATTGATGAATTTTCCTCACGTCGTGAGATGATCCTTCAACTCCTTGATAAAATTGATGGTTTTGTGCTGAACCAGCCTAAAGGTGCTTTTTATGTTTTTCCCGATATTTCTCATTATTTTGGAAAAACGTTAAAAGGGAAGTCAATCGAAAATGCATCTGATTTTGCCATTTATCTTCTAGAAGAAGCTCATGTAGCAACAGTGACAGGTGATGCGTTTGGCTGTCCAAACAATATTCGTATTTCTTACGCAGCTTCTAAAGAAGATATTTCAGAAGCGGTTGATCGAATAAAGAGAGTGCTTAGCTAATGGTCTCTCCAAAAGTAAGGAGTAAATAGAATTAAAGCCGTAAAGAGCTCTAAACGCCCAACCAACATTAGAAAGGAACACCACACTTTTGCTAAATCGGGCATTAACGAATAGGTTGAAACGGGGCCAAACTGACCCAGACTCGGTCCAATATTCCCCAAGCTAGCAGCAGCAGCTCCAATCGATGACACAAAGTCAAGTCCGAAAAAACTGAGCATAACAGCTCCTACAATAAACAGGAGCATATATAAAATGAAAAAGCCCAAAATACGATAGACTAAACTCTGCTGAATAGTAACACCATTGAGATGTAGAGACACTATTGCATTCGGGTGAAGCGCTCTTCGAAATTCTAAATATGCGTTTTTGATCATCACTAAGTGACGGACGACCTTTACACCACCCGAAGTTGAACCAGAAGAACCACCCAAAAAAAACAGTCCAAAAAACAGCATTGTTAGAAAGGGAATCCATCCTGTATAATCAGCCGACACAAAACCCGTGGTTGTAATAATTGCAACCACCTGAAAAAGACCATGTCGAAAGCTACTTTCAATTGGCCCAAAAACCTGTGGATGATGCACACTGGCAGTTGTAAGATCAACATTGGCGTAGAGACCTACAGACGTAACAAGTGTAAATAAAACAATGAAGCCTACATACCAACGAAACTCATTGTCTTGAAAAATACGCTGCAATTTCCCCTTAAGCCCAAAATAGATAAGAACAAAATTTGTGCCCGCTAAAAACATGAACAAGGTAACAATATACTGTATCAGTGGTCTGTGATTCCAGTAAGCTAGGCTTTCATTTTTAGTGGAAAAACCACCCGAGGCCATGGTGCTCATTGCGTGGTTGATTGCGTCAAAAAAAGTCATGCCAGCCAAATAAAGTAGAATAGTTTCTAAAGCTGTAAAGCCAACGTAGATGTACCACAAACGCTTTGCAGTGTCACTAATTCTTGGGTGTAATTTGTCGCCCCCAACTCCCGATGCTTCAGCAGAAAACAATTGAACACCACCAATGCCTAGTAGTGGCAAAATAGCAATCGCCAAAACAATGATTCCCATCCCGCCAAGCCAATGCGTTAAGGAACGCCAGAGAATTATACTCGCGGGCAACGATTCAATATCTTTTACAATAGTAGCCCCTGTTGCGGTAAAGCCAGACATTGTTTCAAAAAGGGCATCGGCATATGACGTCAATGATCCTGTCATCAAATAAGGTAATGACCCAAACAACACCATGGTAAGCCAACCCATGACTACGGTCAAATAGCCATCTCTTTTCTTGATTTCACGTTTTCGATTTCTTGTGATGAGCAACACAAGTAAGGCCACACTCACCGTAACCAATGAGGCAGTGATTAATCCTTCCAAGGCGCCATCATCCAAGTAACTACTCAGCAGAGAACACATAAGCATTGCTGTGGCGTTGAAAAGCAATAACAAGCCCATCATATGAAATATCGTGGAAAAATTATAAGGTCTCATCATCAACGAAATAGACGCTCAATGCGTGAAATAGATTTTGGCAAACAGCACATCAAAACACGATCACCAGCCATGATTTCAAAATCACCTAAAGCGATAACACCCTCATTTCCTCGAATAACTCCTCCAATAGTTGCTGTTCGTGAAATGTCGAGATCCTTTATTTTTTTACCCAAAACTTTTGACTGATCACTAACAACAAATTCGAGAAGTTCTGCATCCATGTTGTTAAGTTTAGCAAGATCAACCACTTTTCCCTTTCTAATATAGCGAAAAATACTGTTTGCTGTGAGAAGCTTTTTATTAATCAGCGTATCAACCCCGATAGATTTTGTCAATTCAAAATAATCAACATTTTCGACGAGTGCGATGATTTTGGGAACATTTTTAGATTTGGCCATCAAGCAGGACATGATATTTGTTTCGGAGTCATCAGTGACAGCAATGAATACGTCCATACCACCTATATTTTCCTCAACCAAAAGATCGGCATTACGCCCATCTCCGTGAATAACAAGCGTATTGGGTAAATTTTCCGACAGTTTTATAGCCTTCTCTTTATCAACTTCCACGAGTTTAACACGAATTCCCTTTCCGCATAAATCTTCAGCCGTTTTATTTCCTATACGCCCTCCGCCAAGTATCATGACATTTTCGATTTCTTGCTTGGTGTAACCGATAAGTTCGTAGAGCGAATCCATTCCAGATTTAGAGCTCGTAAAATACACTTGATCTCCGGCTTCAAAAACAGTGTCACCACGTGGGATCAATGTGCTTTGGGTTCCTGCACGCTTGATTGCAATCGGCATAAAATGAACTTCCGAGAACACTGCAGCAGCTTCTTTCACAGACTTACCAACAAACGGAGCAGATTCTTGCAGCGTCGTTCCCATCATTGTGAGTGCACCCCCCTCAAACTCATAGCTATTATTGAAAGCAGATTCATTAATTAAAAGTTCAATTTCTTTGGCTGCTAACTCTTCAGGTGAAATCAGTTCATCAATACCCAAAGCATTAAAATCAACATCTTCTTTATACTTGTCAAATTCAATATTGGTAACACGCGCAATGGTTCGTTTGCAACCCAATTGTTTAGAGAGCAAACAGCACATTAAATTTGTTGTCTCAGAAGGGGTCACGGCAATCATCATGTCCGAATCACCAGCATCGGCTTTTTTAAGTGTGGACAAAGCGGATGGGTCCCCTTGTATAGTACGGATATCAAGGTGAGTTTCAGCGTAATTGAGGTCTTGTTTGACATTGTCAATCAGCGTGATATTCTGCGATTCAAACGAAAGCAATTTTGCGAGATGAAGTCCAACATCGCTAGCCCCCGCTATGATGATTTTCATGAAGAAACCGTTGGTTTGTACATGCAAATATAGACGTTTTACAATGATTTACTAAAAATTGACCGATTGACTGATTGCCTTATCTTTGCACAAATTCCTAGAAAATCTATCCATGGTCAAACCATACAAAAACTCATCCAAATCTAAAAAGGAGCAAGTCACCTCAATGTTCGATGCAATTGCTAATAATTATGATTCCTTAAATCGTGTTATTTCCTTGGGAATAGACAAGTCTTGGCGTCGAAAATTGGTCGCAATGGTTCAGAAACATAAGGGGCAAGATATTGTGGATATTGCAACAGGAACAGGCGACCTTGCCCTTGCGTTGAGCACAATTCCATCTGCAAAAATCACGGGGGTTGATATTGCTGTTGAGATGTTGGAAATCGGAAAACAGAAGGTTAAACAGGAAAAACGAAGCGACCAAATCAAAATGATCGTTGGTGATGCGGAAAATATTCCTCTCGAAAGTGCATCGGCAGATACAGTAACCGTTGCATTTGGCGTTCGAAATTTTGGAAGTTTAGAAAAGGGGCTTTCCGAAATTTTACGTATCCTTAAGCCTGGCGGACATGTTTTTGTGTTGGAAACATCAGTACCGAAAAATTTTTTCCTTCGATTTGGTTATAAGATATACAGTTCGTTATTTCTACCGCTCATTGGACGTCTGTTTTCCTCTGACAAAAATGCTTACAGTTATCTATCAGATTCGGCAGCTGCCTTTCCACACGGAGAAGTTTTTAACAATAAATTAAAAAATATTGGGTTTGTTGAAGTAAACCACTATCCACAAACTTTTGGGGTGGTGACTATTTATCAAGGTAAAAAAAAATAAATTGTTAAAACGCTTCTTTATTGTAGTCATGATTGCTTTTGCTTCCTTGAGTTGGGGACAGCGTAGCAATGCACCAGAGTATCACAAAAAGACTGATCATTATACATTTCGTTTTGGATATTATTTAGGAATTAATCAATCCAATTTTAAGGTTGAATATGCCTTATCACGATTTGAACAACTGGACATCAAGCCACAACTTGGGTTCAATGTTGGCCTATTCGCTGATTTTCGCATTATAGACAATATTAACCTCCGGATTGAGCCAGGAATGTTTACCTCACAGCGCAATGTTACTTTTCCTGAAAGTTGGCCAGAAGTAAGCAACCCAAACAACCGATTGCGTGAGGTGAAAGCCACATATGTCCGCATACCAATGGTGCTCAAATTCTCAACCAACCGCATCCATAATGTTCGACCATATGTCGTTGGTGGTTTTTCTACTTCTTTTAATTTGTCAAGTAACGAAGAAAGTCGAGAAGACAATACAACAGGAAAATTTAGAACTCGTACGAACATGAATGCCTTAGAACTTGGTCTTGGCGTTGAGTTATACCTTCCTTTTTTTAAGTTTACTCCTTCTATTCGTGGTGTTTTTGCGTTTAAAGATGAAATTGTTCCTGATGATTGGACACAAGCCATTCATTCCTTTAAAACCCAAGGGGTTTTTATCAATTTTATTTTTCAGTAGTTTGGGTACGGCGAATTTCCGAAAGTATTATACCTGTCGCCATGGCAGCATTTAAGCTTTCCGCTTCTCCATAACGCGGTATCGTAATCGATTCGTTTACTAGTTGCATCACCTCCTCTGACAAACCTTTGCCTTCATTCCCGATTACCAAGATCGTTGGCGACGCAAAGGAGCTTGTGTAGATCGATTTTCCTCTCATTGTTGTTCCCATAATTTGATAATCTGACATTTGCTTAAGCCATGGTTTCAGTGCTTTATAATGCACATTTATTCGAGCCAACGAGCCCATTGTAGCGCGAACAACTTTAGGATTATAACAGTCCACAGTGTCTAAAGAGCACACAATATCTTTCAAGCCAAACCAATCGCATAAACGAATCATCGTTCCTAAATTTCCAGGATCTTGAATGTTTTCTAAAGCAACGATTACACTAGATGTCGAAATATCACACATAATGGGTTTAGAAAAAACAGCCAACGAATCGGGTGGCGTTTTTAATGCACTCATACTACGCATTTCTTCTACACTAACTGTTTGGAATTCTTTCCCCAGGAACAGATTGGGATCTACAACATAAAGATGATGCATTTCATACGATGCCTTGCTAAATTC
>JABHGH010000143.1 GCA_018672145.1 Flavobacteriaceae bacterium | reverse complement strand
TCTTTGGCATTCTCTTTCGGAACGATTAGCGATAAAAACCCTGATTCTTTTGTTTGTATAGCAATTGGTAATACCCCTTTTATAGGTCTCAAATGTCCGTCGAGGGTAAGCTCCCCCATCATACAGCAACTGTCCAATCTTGTGGGCTGAATCTGACCAGAAGCAGATAAAATGCCAATTGCAATGGGTAAATCGTATGCAGACCCTTCTTTGCGAAGGTCAGCAGGTGCTAGATTGATCGTGATTCGTTTTCCGGAATAGTATCAGCATATTTCAACAAACAACCACAACTGATTCCGTTATTATAGTACACAGCTTCTCTTTTTGCGATTCCGAAAAGTGATGTTTTAACCAACTTTTGATCCTTATCTATCTCATATTTAACATTTTTAACTAAAAATAAATCCAACGCGTTTTTGATATTATCTTCAGTAATGTTAGATAAAAAAGTAGACGAACAAACATATTTGGCTGTGTATCCTGATGCCACCCTTAATGTGGGATAAATGTAATTTTTATAAAAAGTGATGATAACAATAAAAGTGATACATATAAGTAGAAAAAGCTTTTTCATTGTATAAAAGATTTAGGCCTAGCTAATATAATATTTATTGTAAATATTTTTAAGTAATTTTTTTTACATATTAAATCAAAATATACTTTCAACAAAACCCCCTTTGATATTGTTAATTTCTTTCGCTGGTTACACTTACATATGTAAAGATGAAGTTTTAAATTAGCCACCATGCCACAAAGCACGCAATATACAGAAGACAATATCCGTTCGCTCGATTGGAAAGAGCACATCCGGATACGTCCCGGGATGTATATCGGAAAACTTGGCGATGGTTCTTCTGCAGATGATGGGATTTATATTTTGCTTAAAGAAGTGCTTGACAACAGTATCGATGAGTTTGTCATGGGTGCTGGCAAAACCATAGAAATTTCTGTCAAAGAGGGGCAGGTCACTGTGCGTGACTATGGCCGTGGTATTCCGCTTGGAAAAGTTGTTGATGTTGTGTCTCGCATGAATACTGGGGGTAAGTATGACACCCGTGCCTTTAAAAAGTCTGTTGGACTCAACGGGGTAGGTACTAAAGCCGTCAATGCACTTTCTACCCATTTTAAAGTGGAGTCGGTGCGAGATGACCAATCCAAAATTGCCGTATTTGAGCGTGGAGAACTTGTCGATGACCCTGCACAAGAGCCGAGTAGCAAACGAAAAGGAACTTCGGTTTCTTTTGTCCCCGATGAAAGCATCTTTAAGCACTATCGGTATCGTCACGAGTATATTGTGCGCATGCTTAAAAACTATGTTTATCTCAACCCTGGATTGACAATTGTTTTTAATGGTGAAAAGTATAAGTCGGAAAATGGTCTTAAAGATTTGTTAGAAGACAACAACAATGCTGAGGATATGTTGTATCCCATCATTCATTTGCGCGGAAATGATATCGAAGTGGCCATTACACACAGCAAAACCCAATACAGCGAAGAATACCACTCTTTTGTCAATGGACAACACACTACCCAAGGCGGAACACACCAGTCTGCTTTTCGAGAGGCAATCGTAAAAACGGTACGAGATCATTATGGCAAAAACTTTGACGCATCTGATATTCGTAAGTCGATCATTTCGGCGATTAGTATCAAGGTGATGGAGCCCGTTTTTGAATCCCAAACCAAAACCAAACTCGGTTCTACGGAAATGGGAGGGGATTTGCCATCAGTCCGTGCCTACATCAATGATTTTATTGGAACGCAACTCGATAATTACCTTCACAAAAATACCACAACGGCAGAGCAGCTTCAACGTAAAATTCTCCAAGCCGAAAAGGAAAGAAAAGAGTTATCTGGTATTCGAAAGCTGGCACGAGAGCGTGCCAAAAAAGCGAGTTTACACAACAAAAAACTGCGTGACTGTCGTGTACACCTCGGCGATTTAAAAAAGGGGCGCAGGCTCGAATCTACGCTGTTTATCACAGAGGGCGATTCTGCAAGTGGTTCAATTACCAAATCGAGAGACGTGAACACCCAAGCCGTTTTTAGCTTACGTGGAAAGCCATTAAACTCCTATGGCATGAGCAAAAAGATTGTGTACGAAAACGAAGAGTTTAATCTTTTACAAGCTGCCCTAAACATTGAGGAAAGCATGGAAGACTTGCGCTACAATAACATTGTTATTGCCACTGATGCCGATGTTGATGGAATGCATATTCGTTTGTTGTTGATTACCTTCTTCTTGCAATTCTTTCCAGAGCTAATTAAAGAAGGTCATTTATACATCCTTCAGACACCATTATTCCGTGTGCGCAACAAAAAAGAAACCATCTACTGCTATTCCGAGCAAGAACGGGTTGATGCGATGAATAAACTCGGACAAAAACCAGAAATTACACGATTTAAAGGGTTGGGTGAAATTTCACCTGATGAATTTAAGCATTTTATTGGCGAGGATATCCGTTTGGACCCTGTTATGCTTGACAGAGCCGTAGGAATCGACGAAATGTTGTCTTTCTATATGGGAAAAAATACGCCAAAACGGCAAGAATTTATTATCGATAATTTAAAAGTTGAACTCGATCAAGTTGAGGAGTAGGATGGAAGAGCATCAAGAGGAACATTTCGAATCTTCACAAGACACACTCGTCAAGGTCACGGGTATGTACAAGGACTGGTTTCTTGACTATGCCTCCTATGTGATTCTTGAACGCGCTGTTCCTGCAATTGCTGACGGACTAAAGCCTGTACAGAGAAGAATCCTCCATTCGATGCGGGAACTCGACGATGGTCGCTACAATAAAGTCGCCAATATTGTAGGTCATACAATGCAATATCACCCTCACGGAGATGCAAGTATATCTGATGCCATGGTGCAAATCGGGCAAAAAGACTTGCTTATTGACATGCAAGGGAATTGGGGGAATATATTGACAGGTGACAGAGCAGCTGCATCGAGATATATCGAAGCACGGTTATCAAAATTTGCCCTAGAGGTCGTTTACAGCCCGAAAATCACTCAATGGCAATTATCGTATGATGGTCGTAAAAAAGAACCAATACACCTACCTGTTAAGTTTCCATTGCTACTAGCACAAGGGGGCGAGGGGATTGCGGTTGGTTTATCCACAAAAATTTTACCTCATAACTTTATTGAACTTATCGATAGTTCGATTAAGCACCTGAAAGGAAAACGATTTGAGTTATTTCCTGACTTCCCAACTGGTGGAGTGATGGATGTGGGACAGTATAACGAAGGTGTACGCGGTGGTAAAATACGTGTTCGTGCCAAAATCGCACAACGAGACAAAAACACACTAGTCGTTTCTGAAATTCCGTTTACCACGACCACATCATCTTTAATTGATTCTATCCTAAAAGCCAATGATAAGGGCAAAATCAAGATCAAACGTATTGAGGACAATACTGCGGCAGAGGTTGAGATTCTTATTCATCTACCGGCCAATATCTCTCCCGACAAAACCATTGACGCTCTTTTTGCTTTTACCGCTTGCGAGACTTCCATTTCACCATTGGGTTGTGTGATTGAAGACAACAAACCGCTTTTTGTGGGGGTCAATGAAATGCTTCGTCGATCGACCGACAATACTGTTACACTACTGGAGCAAGAACTGTTGGTCAAAAAAGGGGAGCTCGAAGAGCAGTGGCATTTTGCATCTCTTGAACGAATCTTCATTGAGAAACGCATTTACCGAGACATCGAAGAGCAAGAAACTTGGGAAGGGGTTGTTGCGGCAATTCACAAAGGGCTACAACCACATATTGCACATTTAAAACGCATTGTGACAGATGAGGATGTGACGCGATTAACAGAAATTCGTATTAAAAGAATTTCAAAATTTGACCTGGACAAAGCGCAACAGCGTATCGATGCTCTTGAGGCAGAGTTGGCACAGGTGAAACACGATTTGTCACACCTTGTCGAATTTGCGATTAACTATTTCACCCATCTGAAAAAGACCTATGGGAAGGGGCGTGAGCGCAAAACCGAAATTCGTGTCTTTGATGATGTAGATGCTAAAAAAGTGGTCATTCGAAACACAAAGCTCTACGTCAACAGAGAAGAAGGCTTTGTCGGAACTTCTCTCAGAAAGGACGAATATGTTACCGACTGCGCTGATATCGATGACATTATTGTCTTTACCGACGACGGGAAGATGACAGTGGTCAAAGTTGAATCCAAAACATTTGTGGGCAAAAACATCATCCACGTGGCGGTCTTTAAAAAGAAAGACGATCGCACCATCTACAATATGATCTATCGTGATGGAAAATCAGGAACAACCTATATGAAGCGTTTCCCCGTAACAGGAGTGACAAGAGACAAGGCGTATGATTTAACAAATGGCAATCCACAATCAAAAGTCTTTTACTTCTCTGCCAACCCTAATGGTGAAGCCGAGATTGTGACCGTCATGCTACGTCAATCGGGAAGTGTTAAAAAACTCAAATGGGATCTTGATTTTGCAGATTTAGACATCAAGTCTCGAGGTGTACGAGGCAACACCGTCACCAAGTACTCTCTAAAACGTATTGAACTCAAAGAAGAAGGCGTTTCTACACTAAAGCCCCGTAACATTTGGTTTGACGAAACCGTTGGCCGACTGAATGTTGATGGTCGTGGCGAGTTGATTGGCGCGTTTAAAGGGGATGAATGCCTGCTCATCGCTACTCAGTCCGGGTCAATCAAAACGGTTATACCGGATCTAAATATGCATTTCCCAGAAGATATGATCGTTCTTGAAAAATGGACACCCACTAAGCCAATATCTGTTGTCTATTTTGATGGCGTCAAAGAACGCTATTTTGGAAAGCGATTTTTGATCGAAGCACCTGAAAAGGAAGAGTTTTTTCTCAAAACAGAATCACAAGCCGTCCTCGAGCTTATCAGTACAGATTTCCGTCCTGTATTTGAAATTGAGTTTACAAAGCCCCGAGGGAAAGACTCTAAGCCCTCTCAACAAATTGTTTTCGAAGACTTTATCTCTATTAAAGGAATCAAAGCGATAGGAAATCAGATCACTTCTGAAAAAGTCAAGCAGTTTACTATACTTCCTTCCTTAGCCTATGAGGAGAAAATCGAAGAACCAACCCACAATATTGAGGTGGAAGACCCCCAAACTATCGAAAAAGAATCTGACGAAAACAGTCAGATCACAATGGAGCTGTAAAGCTTACAGGTAACATTAATCATTTAACAGGTTACTACTTTGTATGTTGATATATTTTTAAAAACATCAAAACTTCTTGTTCCCTAAGTGATACGAAAAATTAAAGCTTTATTAGGTTACTCCAAAGAATATATCGTCCTAGCTTGTTTTCTATAAAGTCGGGTAGTAGACGTAGGTTTTTAATGACATAAGAACAAAAATTAGGGCTTCTCAAGTCAAATGAGATAAAAATAATTAATCCAAAACCTTCGTAACACGTCCACGCTGCACGTTAGAACGGTCTCCGACCAAACTGTATTCAAACACATAGCCGTCTTCAAATGTAGACAGGATTTTCATCTGTACTGATTTGGCATCTTGAAAGGTCAGTGGGTTACGTTTGGTGACAATGCACTCGCAGTCACTTACCCAGCGTACATTGGCGGTATCGGCTATGCCAGCAAAATAATCAATTTCGATTGAGTCGTTACGCACAAATCGACTTGTCAGGGTATCACCGTCAACAACTGTATAGAAGGTAAAAGTACCTGTCTGAAATGGCTTACAATTTCGCTCTGTCGTATAACAAGCGGATAAAAGAATTAGAACAAGAGTGGAAAAAATTGTCGTACGCATAGAAAAGAGTATAGGCAAAATTACTCTTTTTTCGGAACGTATTCTTTAAAACTCCCATCGTTTAAAAGCAAAACCACCTTA
>JABHGH010000142.1 GCA_018672145.1 Flavobacteriaceae bacterium | reverse complement strand
GGCATCCAAAGCTTGTAGATATCGGCCATTGTAGAATCGTGCCTTTCCCAAGAGCATATAGGCCTCATCAATTTGCGTGTTGCGTTGTTGGTCGCCAATGAGCATGCTGTGTTTTTGCACGGCGATCACCGCTTTTTCTTCAGCTCGAGTAAAGCTTGGGTTTTCTTTGACTTCTAAAGAAAATAGATCAATCAAAGGAAATGGCTCAACAGGGAGTTGGTCCCAAAAGTTGGGTTGATGAGACAACACTTCCGCTGCAATCCCAGAGCGAATAGCTTCTTCACCATTAAAAAGGACATTGAATTTTGTCGTTGCCTGGTGATAAGCCCTATTCATCATCCTATCCTTACGAGTTGAGCAGTTCGTAAAAACAAACAGAATGAGAACCAAAAAAAGACCACGTCTGATCATAATCTGAAAACTACTTTATTTGTCTTTTGGTATATGAAGCCTTCATTTATGTTTGATTGGAAAAAAAGGCTTCCAGCTCTTTTTGAGTTTTGGCGCTTGTTTTGTGGTCTTGTACGATGGTTCCCTTTTCCAAAACAGCAATCCGTTCGCAAACTTCCGTCACATGTTGAATGTCGTGACTTGAGATCAAAATTGTTTTTTGGATGTCCTTTCCTTTCTCAACCAAAAGTTCTTTAAGTCGAATCTGGGTTGTTGGATCAAGATTGGCAAAAGGTTCGTCTAAAATTAAAAGTTCAGGGTCACCAATGAAAGTGGCAACGACGCCTACTTTTTTCTGGTTTCCTTTTGACAAGTCACGAATGTATTTTTTCTGGTTGAGAATTTCATCGTTAAAGAAGTCCGAAAAACTATCCATGAGTTCATCGACTTGTGGTTTTGAAACCCCTCTCAACTCCCCAATAAAATAGAAATACTCTTCTGGTGTTAAGTAACCTATCAAAAAGCTGTCATCAAGAAAAGCTGCCGTTTTTGCTTTCCATTCTTCCGAACGATGTACTTCAATGCCGTTGATCGTCACTGTGCCTTCCGTTGCCTGAATCAAGTCAAGAAACAAGCTGAATAGGGTCGTTTTTCCCGCACCATTGTTTCCGACCAAGCCAAAAATCTGACCCTCAGGAATTTCCAATGCGGGGATGTCCAGTACGGTTGTGTCGCCGTAGCGCTTGGTCAATTGTTCGATGCGTATCATTTCGTTTGTTTATATGCGTTTAACGTTTTGTATTTTTCTGATTTATAGACTTGTTCAATCTTATCAAAGACCTTATCTTTTAAAAAGTAGCCCATAATTCCCACAAAGCCCACCGTTAAATAACCACCCCAAGGGCCTCCAAAAAAGCTTCCAACGAAATACAAGACCATCGGCAATACCAATTTTGGTAGAGTTAGCAACAACGACTTGGCATTGAAGGCCTGTTTGTCGCCAAAAGGTTTTTTTGTTGAGGTCAAATCAATCGGCGTTTTTATGTAGGCTCCCGACAGCAATACGAGATGACCATTTACACCAATGTTGTAAATCGCACCAATCACCACGGCGGCATAGGTTTCCCAGCCAAAAAAGATATAGAAACTGGCTAAAACCGCACTGACGATAGTGGCAATTGTAACCATAGACCATTTGGCATTAAGGTACTCACGATAGACAATGTTTTGACTCATCATCAAAGGGTAATATGCGCTATCCCAACTGGGGACATATTGTCCAAATGTGAACAAAAAGCCACCCGAGATAAAGATCCCTGCAAAAATTTTCCAAACAGGGGCTTCATACATACCGGATGAAGAATCTATGAAAAAGAAAAAACCATAAAACAGAAAAAAGAGGGATACCAACAATGTTGTTTTCGAACGTTTGTTTCGCAAGATTAGCTTGATATCGTTTTTGATAAAAATAGATGTTCGACCAAAACGATTCAGCCAATTCAATCGCAGTTCTTGCGCCTCCTTTTTTATTGGTTGAAGCCCTGCATCGAGATACATTCTGTTTTTAAAATGCATGAAGGTGAATCTGTATATTAGTCCTAAACAAAGCCACGGAATCAGTGCGTAGATCGGATCGCTATAAAACATGTCAAAAACTGGTCCTGTATACAGAGTGATATCAAAAATCGCATATCGTTGAAACAACGCAAATAAAACCAAGGTCGTTGCGATTGTGTAAAAAACATCATTGCGGTCATTTATTAATATGTTGAGGTAATTGGTACAGTAAACAATCGCCAGAATAGCAAGGTGCCAACTCAAAACCTGTGCTAGTGGATAGCCATTTTTTACGAGAACAATCGAAAAAGGGATAAAGAAAAAAGCGTTCCCAATGTTAAAAAACGAAAAAACAGTTCGGCCAAGGGCGTAATGTACAACTGCGTTGATCTTAACTGGTAAAATCAAAAATGATTGGATGTTTAATACTGGCATTTTTTGAACAAAAAAGCGCCATACTATCCAAAAAGAAGCTGCATAAATAAGGTGTTTGTTGATAAAGCTCAATGGTTCCACACCCATGTCGTCGTCCAAAATGAAATAACTACCAAAGCCTAAAATGGTAAAAATTGCGGCGAAATAAAGTCCTCCAAACACATAAAACACTCCCGTGATAACCCCAGAGCTAAAAGCAGCTGATCGGCGAAACGATTTCCATTGAAGACTAAAAAAACGAAGAAACATAAAGGTTGAAAGTTCTCTCAAAGATATCATTTTTATATGTTTGTAAAAAAAATGCTATGACTGGACTACACCAGCTACAGATCGCTGATGTTCAGCGTCTAACCAAAGATGCTGTTGCCATAAGCTTTGCTATTCCCAACACTCTTCAAGATGTCTTTTCCTTTAGCGCAGGACAATACCTTACCATGTCACATACCATAAATGGTACAGAAGTGCGCCGTTCTTACTCGCTTTGCAGTGCGCCACACGAAGGTTTGTTGCGCGTAGGAATCAAAGCCATCCCAAATGGTGTGTTTTCAAACTATGCAAATACAGAACTCCAAAAAGGAGATACCCTAAACATTGGCACTCCTGAAGGGCGCTTTGTCTTTACGCCTGATGGATCAAAAAATATTTTGCTTTTGGCTGCAGGAAGCGGAATCACACCCATGTTGTCAATAACAAAAACTGCACTCCAAGAAACCGACGGGCAAGTTGTTTTGGTGTACGGAAATCGGTCAGAGGAAGATAGTATGTTTCTCGATGAACTAGCAGCATTAAAAGAACAATATAGCGAAAGGTTTAGCCTCATTTCGGTGTATAGCAGAAAAAAAGCAACGGATGCTCTCTTTGGTCGAATTGACAAGGCGCACATCAATTATGTACGCAACACCTTGTTTAGTCAACTCCATTTTGACGACTTCTATGTGTGTGGTCCTTCCGAAATGATTGAGGGTTCTGTCCAAGCTCTTTCTGATTCTGGCGTCAGTGATAAAAAAATTCATGTGGAACACTTTACGGGCGGTGGAGATATTGACCGATCATCAGAAGGGGTTGTGAGCTATGAAGTGGTTTTGGATGACGAAACACATCTGTTTACCGCAGATGCCAAAGAAACCATTTTGGAAGCAGCCATTAACGCTGGTATTGACCCGCCATACTCATGTCAGGGAGGCGTTTGTGGGAGCTGTATAGGGCGTGTTCGAGAAGGCAAAACCGCCATGGCGAGCAATCAAATTTTGTCCGATAGCGAAGTCGTAGAAGGGCTAGTCCTCACTTGCCAGGCCACGTGTACAAGCGATCGTTTGGTGGTTGATTTTGACGACGTTTAGCTCCTAAATAATTTCCAACACTTTCTCAATCACCGTTTCAGGTGCAATGGTGCGCATGGCTTCTTCATAGTCCTTGGGTATCTTTTTGCCATAAGCCGAGGTCGGTACCTTAGGAAACATTGTTCTATCGACCATCAGCGCTTGGTTTTGTTGAAAGGGCGCAAATCCCAAAAAAGGATGAGTCATTCCCCAAATGGTCACCACAGGAACACCATAGTTTGCGGCCAAATGCCCATTGGCCGAGTCCATCGATACCATCACATCCAAATTGGCAATCAAGTCAAGCTGGTCAGAAAAAGACATCTGCAATGCCTTTGGCACTACATTGGGATAGGCTTTGGCCCAGACATTGATTTGGTGTGCCTCTTTTTTTCCGTGTCCAAACAAAAACACCGTATGGTCTTGTTGTAAGTAGCCAACCACTTTTTGCATCAAATCTAACGGATATACCTTGCCTTGGTGTGCTGCAAAAGGCGCTATTCCGATCCATTTTTTGTCTGCAGGAAGATTGACCTCCAAAGCTGTTGTTGGCAGGCCTGGTTTCAGTGGAAACTCATGGTTGTCCAAGTCCAATAAAAAGCCCAATCGAGAAAAAACCTCTATATAACGATAATGCTGAGGGGTAAGAGGTTTCATCGTTTTCTTTGTTGGGTGTGTGAGCTTGGCTCGATCACGATATCCTTTATTCATCACTCGAGTGCGTACCCATGGCGAAAAGGCAAAAAACAACCTGAGCACACGTGAACGCAAGTTTTTGTGAATGTCCGCAATGCGTTGCGGTTTTTTCTTTTTAAGCTCCTTGAACAAATGATATAACCCTTTTAGCCCTTTGTGCTGCCCATTAAAGTCAGGGGTGATAATTTCAAGATCTAAAAATTCTTTAAAAATGGGGGTAAACCGTTGACGTGTGACCAGAGTCACACGAACCTTAGGGTTTTGGGCGTATAAGCAACGTAAGACAGGCACCAACATCGCCACATCGCCCATAGCCGAAAAGCGAAAAATCATGACGTGCTTCGCTAATGCCACCTAGTCTGTTTTTGAGCTGTAAAGAACAGGGTTGAGTGCGTCATCATTGTACATTTTCATTTGCTTGTACTCTTTCATGATCTTACGCCCACTGGCGAGATCATCAAGCAATTGGTCAATGGCGAGGGATAGGTCTTCACGTTGGGTTTGCAACACGGCTAGTTTTTCGGCACATTGTGCACGGTGCGCATCGGAAGCCGAAGGGCGCTGGCTTTCTTCCAACATATGATAGATTTTTAGTGATAAAATCGACAAGCGGTCGTAAGCCCAAGCAGGGCTTTCGGTATTGCTGGTCGCCAAGGGCTGGGGCGACACCGCCTTGTATTGCCCCAAAAAATAACTGTCGATATACTCTACGGTGTCGGTGCGGTCTTGGTTAGACGCATCGATTTTACGTTTGAGTTCTAGCGCCTCCGTTGGGTTGATGTTGGGGTCGCGAATAAGGTCTTCGTAATGCCATTGTATGGTGTCGATCCAGTTTTTGCGGTACATCAAATGCGCCAAGCTGTCTGAAGGGTGCGGGTTATTATAGGGCTGATCGACAGTGTCTAACACATGATAGTCCTTGACACTTTGTTCAAAAATAGCATAGGCAACGGCGGTCTTCATCGTGTTTTTTTTTCAAAGATACGGGGTCTGGGCTGTTTCCCAAACTTATCGCTTGTCACAAGAGAAAAAAACTTGTTCCACATCAGGCTATGCCTTACTTTTGTGGTTCAATTTAATTGATATGAAATCTTTTTTCGAGACAATTGCCTTTTTATTTGAAGAAGTCTTGTTTCTCCCACTACATTTTCTTCGTGACCTAGAGCTCACCAGCTGGTTTTTGTCCAATGGAATCAACTGGATTTTCTTGACAATCGGACTTGTTGCTGGAACTTATTGGGTGCTGCAACTAAAGAAATTTAATGATAGTGGTGAAGAAGATACAGACTCCACCTCGCATTCGTTTCTATAGATCAAAGCCGATGTCTTTTCGGTAGTATATCCCCTCATAATTGATTTTCGATAGGGCTTTATAGCTCTGTTCTATTGCTTGGTTATGGTTATCTCCAAAGCCTGTCGCCGATAATACTCGCCCGCCGTTGGTTTTCAAAATGCCATCTATACTTGTTGTCCCTGCATGAACGATAAAGTCTGCTGAATCAATCCCCTTAATTGCTTTGCCTTTTTCATAGCCCTCCGGATAACCCCCCGATACAGCCACCACGGTAGAAACCGCCTGTGCATCAATTTGAAGGTCTATCTCGTTGAGCTTTCCAGCAGCCGTGGCTTGGAGTAGTTCAAGGAGATCGTTTTGAATGCGAGGCAAGACCACTTGTGTTTCGGGGTCGCCCATCCGCACATTATATTCGATGACCTTGGGATCGTCGCCCACTTTAATCAAGCCGATAAACACAAACCCCACATAGGGAATCTCATCGCTTTGCAGTCCGCGCATGGTGGGTTCCACCACACGGTCTTTGATTTTTTGCATAAAGGCATCGTCGGCAAAAGGCACGGGCGAAACCGCACCCATACCGCCAGTATTCAGCCCTGTATCTCCCTCACCTATCCGTTTGTAGTCTTTGGCCATGGGCAGAATTTGGTAAGACTCCCCGTCGGTGAGTACAAAGCACGATAGCTCGATCCCATCCAAAAACTCTTCGATCACAACTTTCTGGCTGGCTTCACCAAACTTGGCATCGGCCAGCATGGCGGTGAGCTCTGCTTTGGCTTCGGACAGGTCGTTAAGGATGACCACGCCTTTGCCCGCAGCAAGTCCATCGGCTTTAAGTACGTAAGGTGGGGGTGCTGTTTCCAGATAACTCAACCCCTCCGCCAATGTTTCTTTGGTAAAGCTTTTATAGGCTGCCGTTGGAATATTGTGACGCTGCATAAAGGCCTTGGCAAACTCTTTGCTCCCTTCGAGTTCTGCCCCTAGCCTTGAGGGTCCAATCATCGGAATTTGAGCGAGGTGAGGATCGGCGGCGAAAAAATCGACCACCCCTTCAACCAAAGGTACTTCAGGCCCCACCACCACCAATTCAATGGCGTGAGCTAAAACAACTTGTTTAAGCCCTTCAAAATCTGTTGGAGAAACAGATAGGTTGGTGCCCAACTGGGCAGTCCCTGCGTTGCCTGGGGCGATAAAGAGTTGTGGTTGCTGTGGGCTTTTTGCCAACTGATAACAAAAGGTGTATTCTCTTCCTCCGCTGCCCAATACCAATACTTTCATGGATTATTTTTTGACAAAAATAGGCATTTGATGGAGAGTAATCGCTTGGTTTAGCCTCTAAAAAATATGCTTCCAAATCCCCCGAAATAACGCAAGGGCTGAAAGAAATATAATTTTCAGATCAAGCCATAGGGACTGGTGCTCCACATACTCTGCATCACTGTCGATACG
>JABHGH010000147.1 GCA_018672145.1 Flavobacteriaceae bacterium | reverse complement strand
GGGATGCAAATGACCATTCGGAGAGCAGGTGTAAAAAACCTTTTTTTGAGTGCAGGAATATTTTTAATAAACATACTAATCATCTGCTCAGAAGCATCAAAGTCAGCAATGACTCCATCTTTAAGCGGACGAATTGTTTTGATGTTTTCGTGAGTTTTCCCTTGCATCAGGGCTGCTTCGTGACCAACTGCTATGATTTTATTCGTAACCCGATCCCGTGCTACTATCGAAGGACTATCAACAACTACGTTGTCATTATGAATAATTAAGGTGTTTGCAGTACCTAAATCGATTGCAATATTTTCGGTTAAGAAGTCAAAAAACCCCATAATAAACTGACTTTTAAAGTGTAATTATACGAATTAATGTTTGAAATGACGCACCCCTGTCATCAACATTGCAATCTCATTTGATTTACAATAGTCAATACTGAGTTGATCTTTAATTGAGCCACCTGGTTGGATGACAGCTTTGATTCCTGCTTTGTGAGCAATTTCCACACAATCAGGGAAAGGAAAAAAAGCATCACTAGCCATGACCGCACCGTCCAAATCAAAACCAAATGTCTCTGCTTTTTTAATGGCTTGTTTTAAGGCGTCAACACGAGATGTTTGTCCTGTGCCAGACGCCAACAACTGAAGACCTTTTGCCAAAACGATTGTATTTGACTTTGTGTTTTTACAGATGTTGGAAGCAAATAATAAATCTTCGATTTCATCTGCGGTGGGTTGTCTCGATGTTGCGACTTGCAACATCTTTTCATTGTCGTTAACCTGATCTTTATCTTGCACGAGATATCCGTTTAAGCAACTTCTGATCAACTTCACGTTATGTGTACTGGTTTTTTGCATCAATAAGATGCGATTTTTTTTATTCTTAAGTAGGGTCAATGCTTTTTCATCAAATCCTGGTGCAATGACAACTTCACAAAACAATTCGTGAATTTGTCGTGCAGTTTCTAAATCGATTGGACGGTTGGTGATAAGAACTCCGCCAAAGGCAGAAATCGGATCACCAGCTAGAGCAGCAGCATACGCTTCACTTAACTTTTCTCTTGTTGCTAAGCCGCAAGCATTATTGTGCTTTAGAATTGCAAAGGTTGGCCTTCCTCCCTCATAAGACTCCATAAGATTAATTGCAGCATCGATGTCCAGTAAGTTATTATAGGAGAGCTCTTTGCCATTTAGCTTATCAAAAAGCTGTTCTAAGTCACCGAAGAAAAAACCTTCTTGGTGTGGATTCTCACCATACCTCAATTGATGTCCTTTTTGCACACTCAATTTCAGAGCTGAAGAATCATCATCAAAGTAATTAAAAATGGCACTGTCGTAATGTGAGGAAATATTAAATGAATGTTTTGCAAAATACTTTCTTTGCTCAATCGAAAACACTCCATTTTGATCTTTTAATAGGGATAGTAAAAGTTTGTATTCAGATTTCGATGCGACACAAACAACATCTGTATAATTTTTTGCTGCTGCTCGAATGAGGGCAATGCCTCCAATGTCAATCTTTTCGATAATTTCTTGCTCCGTACCTCCAGATGCCACTGTTTCCTCAAAAGGATATAAGTCAACAATCACTAAGTCAATGGATGGAATCTCATAATTTTGAAGTTCCTTTTGGTCATTATCGTTGCTTCGTCGGTTTAAAATCCCACCAAATACTTTGGGGTGTAGTGTTTTTACGCGTCCACTCAATATGGAAGGGTAATCGGTTATGGATTCAACACGTATTACCTCAATTCCCAAGGACTCAATATGGTCTGCAGTCCCGCCAGTAGAATATATTTTTACGCCAAGAGCATGTAATTTTTCGGCAATAGGGTCTAATCCATTTTTATCAAAAACAGAGATTAAGGCAGATTTTATGTGGATTGTATTTTCCATAGACGCTGAATAGTGTGCAAAAATAGCAATTTTCAAGCGTAAATGAGTCTATGTTTACTGACTAAAATAAATAGAGGGCAACAAGGCGATTTACCTTGGTTAAAAAATCGGCATCTTGGTCAGTAAAAGCCTTTGCTTTGTTTGAGTCAATATCGATTTGACCTTTATTCTGACCATTGATAAATAAAGGGACTACAATTTCGGATTTCACATTGATGCTACAAGAAATATAATTGTCTTGGGTGGTCACATCATCGACGATAAAACTCTCATTGCTCAGCGCAACCTGTCCGCAAATTCCTTTTCCAAATGGTATATGAGTGTGGTCTGTGGGATCGCCAACATAGGTTTTTAAAACCAATTCTTTTTTGTTGTGACTGTGTAGGTAGTAGCCCACCCAATCAAAGTTGTCGAGATTGTCATGTAGCAATTGGCAAATAAAATGCAACCCTTTCTCCTGATCGGATGAGGCTTTAAGCACAGTCTCTATTTGCTTTAATAAATGGGCGTGTGCCATAATAAAAAAAAACTGCCCCGTGAGGGGCAGAGATTTAATTTACATCATTCCTGGCATACCACCTCCCATTGGGGGAGCTGCAGCAGGGGTGTCTTCTTTTATATCTACAAGTGCGCACTCCGTTGTGAGTACCATACCTGCTACAGAAGCTGCATTTTCCAGGGCTACACGAGTAACCTTTTTTGGATCAATGATTCCAGCTTCTTGCATATCGACATAAGTTTCAGATTTGGCATCATATCCAAAATTGGCATCACCCTCTTCGACTTTAGAAACAACTACAGAGCCTTCGCCACCAGCGTTTGTCACGATAGTTCGCAACGGCGCTTCAACTGCGTTAAACACAATTTGACTACCCGTAGCTTCGTCAGCATTTTCTGTTTTGATTTTATCGATTACTTTACGTGCATTCAGTAATGCAACACCACCACCTGAAACGATACCTTCTTCAACGGCAGCACGTGTGGCATGTAACGCATCATCAACACGATCTTTCTTTTCTTTCATTTCAACTTCAGATGCTGCTCCAACGTAGAGAACAGCAACACCGCCAGCCAACTTGGCGAGGCGTTCTTGTAGTTTCTCTTTATCGTAATCAGAGGTCGTTGATTCGATCTGTGCTTTTATTTGGTTTACACGTGCTTTAATGTTTTCACTGTCTCCCGCACCATTTACGATTGTTGTGTTGTCTTTGTCTATGGTCACTTTTTCGGCTGTCCCCAACATTTCGATGGTAGTATTTTCCAGTGTGAACCCACGCTCTTCAGATATTACAGTTCCTCCAGTGAGGATAGCAATGTCTTCTAGCATAGCTTTTCGACGATCACCAAAGCCAGGTGCTTTTACAGCTGCAATTTTCAAAGTACCTCGGAGTTTGTTGACAACTAGAGTGGCTAATGCCTCTCCATCAACATCTTCAGCAACTACGATGAGTGGCTTTCCAGACTGAGCAACAGGCTCAAGAACAGGAAGCAAGTCTTTCATCGTGGAGATTTTTTTGTCATAGAGAAGAATATATGGGCTTTCTAGGTCAGCTTCCATTTTTTCAGAGTCAGTCACAAAATAAGGAGAGAGATAACCACGGTCAAACTGCATTCCTTCAACAACATCTACATAGGTATCTGTTCCTTTTGCTTCTTCGACAGTTATAACGCCTTCTTTTCCGACTTTTTCAAAAGCTTTTGTAATGAGTGCCCCAATCGCTTCATCGTTGTTCGCGGAAATCGAAGCAACTTGTTTGATCTTTTCGGATGAGTTACCAACCTGTACAGCTTGTTTGTTTAGGTTTGCAACGATTGCTTCAACAGCTTTATCAACCCCACGTTTTAAATCCATTGGGTTGGCCCCAGCAGCGACATTTTTCAATCCCTCACGAACAATTGCTTGCGCAAGAATTGTAGCGGTTGTTGTTCCGTCACCAGCAAGGTCATTTGTTTTTGAAGCTACTTCTTTCACCATTTGCGCACCCATATTCTCGAGTGCATCCTCTAGCTCAATTTCTTTTGCTACAGTAACGCCATCTTTGGTCACTTGAGGGCCACCAAAAGACTTGTCAATAATTACATTTCTTCCTTTAGGTCCTAAAGTCACTTTTACAGCATTTGCCAATGCGTCAACGCCTCTTTTGAGACCTTCACGGGCTTGTACATCAAATTGAATATCTTTTGCCATTTTTATTTTATTTTAAACAATTGCAAGAATATCGCTTTCGCGCATAATTAAATAATCTCCACCATCAAGTTTGAGTTCAGTTCCAGAATATTTTCCATAAAGAACAGTATCTCCAACTTGAACAGTAATTGGGTCGTCTTTGGTACCAGGTCCGACAGCGACTATAGTTCCTTTTTGAGGCTTTTCTTTTGCAGAATCGGGAATGATAATACCTGATGCAGTTTTTGTTTCAGCTTCAAGGGGTGTTACGACCACACGATCAGCTAAGGGTTTAATATTTAATTTACTCATCTATAATTAATTTTTAAAAAACAAAACATGAATCGTGCCACAGCAAATTTTTTGTGTATTCAACTGCCAACAGATGACATTATGACATTACTTTATGAAGGTATTGACAGTGGGTGATTACTGTACAGGCAGATCTTCTGGAAGAACTTCAGGCAATTCTTCAGGAATTTCCTCAGGAATAATTGTTTCTATTTCTTCGTTGTTCAACAAGCTTGAATCTTCAAGAGTTCCAGGTCGAGAAATCATAGAATTGGACAATAAAATTAGCAGTAGTAACAGTGTAGCCAGTGCCCATGTGCTACGATCCAAAAAGTCAGTTGTTTTTTGAACACCACCCATTTGCTGCCCACCACCACCAAACGAAGAGGAAAGACCACCTCCTTTTGGATTTTGTACCATAATAACTAAAACCAATAAAAATGATACTATGATGATTAGGGTGATAAAAATTGAAAAAGTACTCATATTGTTATTTACCAGATAATTCGGATTCTATTTGTTTAATTTGGTCTGCAAATAAACCACTTTTTTCTGGATATTTCAAAGACAGGATTTTAAACGCACTTTTGGCTTCGGCATACTTTTTTTGTTTCCAATATAAATGCGCTAGTGTTTCTGTCATGATTTCGTTTGTTGCCAAATTCTGTTTTTTGGTCAAATCTTCTTTTTTTGCCTTTGAACCTTGAGAAGAGATTTTAGGGTTCTGTGCTAAAAAATCATCAATCCAATCGAATTTTGATGGGACCCTTTCTGCAGTCGCCTCGTCAACGAGTTCTAGCCAATGCAAAAAAGAATGTATGTTTTCTTCTGAAGGATGGGATAAGATTTTTTTAACTTCTGAACCCTGCTTTGACAGATTATGTAAGTGTTCATATAGCACACTCCTGTGGCTCGTTTGTAGGGCACAATTGCGAAGTGCCTTTTTATAGCTTTTGTGGTTCAACTGCTTAAGAATATCGAGTTCTATCACACGAACTGCTAAAAAGTAAGGATAATTTTTTATCAGGGCCTCAACTTTTTTTAAGGCAGCTTCTGGCGATGCTTTCGCCATGTTTTTTACTTGACTTATTGTAGAACGATTTGCTACCATTTCGCTAGCGATTCGTTAAACACGTCTTGTGTGATTCGTTCAAAAATCTCTTCATGGGCTTCTGCTTTTATGCTCTGAAGTTGTGAGGTGTCAGGAAAATCGAAAAAATGAGAAAATCGTTTTTCAAAATTATCGTCCTCATTATTTGTGTTAATGTAACGAATATTAATTGTTATTGTCAATCTATTTTGTGCAGCGGTTTGCTGCGCTGTCGCTGTAGTGGGCGTAACACGGTATTCTTCAATTTCTCCCTCGTATATCAAGTCACCGTTTATACCTGCCAGTTGTAGATTTGTTTGATTTAATAAAACTTCTTGCATTGCGTTGGTGAAATCGCGATCTAAACCTGACTCAAAAGTTGAGCCAATTGAGTTTGCAGCATTGTTAACAAACAAATTGACTTGGACAGTTTCGGCATTTTCAGGGATAGATGCGCCAGTAAAAGAGTAAAACTTGCAATCGGCGAACAAGACAACAATAAGTAGAAGT
>JABHGH010000059.1 GCA_018672145.1 Flavobacteriaceae bacterium | reverse complement strand
CGATTTTTCGTTTAATACTTTTTCAGTATCTGGCATGATGTCGTGAATCATTCCTCGCCATTGAAGTTCCGCTACAAAATTCTTTATCATCTGTTACATATTACACAAATATAAACTCTCCTTTTAAAAATAAAAGAGCATCATTTGTTTTCGTTCAATCTATTGTTCTTATCCTTTTTTTCTGATGGCAAAGAATCTTTTTCAACCATCATTTTTTTTCTTCTTGCTTTGCTTGTTCTTTTTCTAGCTCTTCCAGAAGCAGTTTTGAACGGTTCACGATTCGTAAGTATTGCTTAGGGTGTTTTGCGTAATAAGCACTACTCAAATTAAATTGCAAGCTATCAATCTCGTGGTAGGCATAGAATGATGCACTGTGAACTCTTACTGGTTTTTTGCTTTTTTCAGGAACAAATCCCTGACTTGCGTCAATAATCGAAAGTTCAAAGATCAGTTGTGCCATTTGTTCTTCGCCAATCAAATTGGCAGGACGGTCTTTATCTACATCTGAACAAGAAATAAGCAAAATAAACAAAAAGTATATGCTTTTTTTCATCTTATAAATTCTACGGGCATTGCTGCATTATGATTTGAAAATTTTCCGTTTTCGTAGGTCAATGCTCCATTGACAAAGGTATGTGTAACCTGAGCTTGGAATGTTTGCCCTTCCAATGGAGACCACCCGCATTTATACCACACATTTTCCTTGTCAACAGTGTAAGGAGCGTCCATGTCGATAAGTATCAAGTCTGCAAAATAACCTTCGCGAATATAGCCTCTACGATCAATATCAAAGAGTTTGGCTGGGTTATGAGCCATTTTTTGAACGATTTTTTCCATCGTTATTTTTCCTTGCAAATGACATTCCAAAAGCACAGAAAGAGCATGCTGAACCATAGGGCCTCCAGAAGGTGCTTTGGTGTAAGGGTTTGTTTTTTCACTCAAAGTATGAGGAGCATGGTCTGTGGCGATCAAATCAATCCGATCATCGTTTAGAGCTTCCCAAAGTCCTTCGCGGTCAGCAGTCTTTTTTACTGCAGGGTTCCATTTGATAAAACTTCCTTTTTGTGTATAGTCATTATCACTAAACCACAAATGATGGATGCAAACTTCTGCGGTCACTTGTTTCGCTTCTACCAAAGGGTTACTGTCAAACAATTGAGTCTCTTTTGCTGTGGAGAGGTGAAATACATGGAGTCGAGCTCCTGTTTCTTTGGCAAGTGCTATCGCTGTCGAAGACGATATATAGCAAGCCTCCTCAGAGCGAATCAAGGGATGGCAAGACATCGGAATATCGTCTCCGTATTTTTCTTTGAATTCAGCCAGGTTTTGCTGTATTGTTCCTTCGTCTTCGCAATGAACGGAAATGGGCAGTTTGGTGTTTGAAAAAATCTCACGTAAAACCGCAGGGCGATCCACCAACATATTCCCCGTAGAAGATCCAAGAAAAAGTTTTATGCCAGGTACACGCTTGGGGTCAACCGCTAAGACTTCGGCGAGGTTGTCGTTTGTGCCTCCAAACATAAATCCAAAATTTGCCCAAGACGTTTCAGCTGCTCTTTCTATTTTTTTCTCAAACGCAGACCATGTTGTTGTTTGCGGGTTGGTGTTTGGCATTTCAAAAAAGGTGGTGATCCCTCCTGCAACTGCCGCTCTACTTTCAGATTCAATCGTTCCTTTGTGTGTAAGCCCTGGCTCACGAAAGTGCACCTGATCGTCTATGAGCCCCGGAAACAGAAACTTTCCAGTTGCATCAATTTCGAAATCAGCATCTTGATTGATGTGCGTATCTATTTTTGAAATACGTGTTCCTTCAAGAAGAACATCAAGGGTTTGGGTTTTTCCTTCATTCACAACTTGCGCATTGCGAATCAGTGTAGTTTGATTATTTGGCATACCAACTTTTTATCTTCATCAAAAGTATTCCAAAAATCGCTTCACTTACAATGGAGCTGTTCATTTTTGAAAAACCTCTCACACGATCTGTAAAAACAATCGGTATTTCCTTCAGTCGAAACCCATTGATCCATGCTTTAAATTTCAGCTCAATCTGAAATGCATAACCCGAAAAGCGAATTTGATTTTGATCTATTGATTGTAATACTTGTTTGTTGTAGCCCACAAAACCAGCGGTGGTATCTTTGACGGGTAAGCCAGTAATAATACGAACATACAACGATGCAAAATAGGAGAGTAAAATACGCGAAAGTGGCCAGTTGACCACCTGAATTCCACGAACATAACGAGAGCCAATAACAACATCTGTTTTGTTATTTATTAACTCTTTTTGCAAATTGATCAAATCCATTGGGTTGTGCGAAAAATCAGCATCCATTTCAAAAATGTAGTCATAATCACGGTCTAGCGCCCAACGAAATGCCTCCAAGTACGCTGGTCCTAACCCTTCTTTAGTGGGACGCACAATCAAAAACAAGCGGTCTTTGTGTGTAGAAAGAAGTGCTTTTGTAAGGTTTGCCGTTCCGTCTGGTGAATTATCATCAATCACCAAAAGATCAAAGGGTTGCTTTAATTGCATGATAGCAGCGATCATTTGCTCAATGTTCTCTGCTTCGTTATAAGTCGGAATGATAACTAGACTTTTTCTCATGACATACTAGATACAAAAGTAGGGAATTCAAAGGTCTTGTTTACCTACCATTTTATACTTTTGCATAATGAACGAAGTCATTTTTCGTACTCTTCCCGATGATCTATGGTATATGTGGTATCTCATCTTGCTGGTATGCCTTTTGTTGCTCATCAAACTTTCAGACAGTAAGGAATTTTTTAAAATCGTGGGCATCGGACGCAGCGACATTTCGTACTCCAAGAAAATCCTAGCGCCTGTTGAGAAAATCAAAGGTCAAAATCTCTTAACCTTTTTGTTTCGCGGACTCACATTTAGTTTTTTTGTTTTCTTGCTTACTAAGGAATCGGGCGTCCTAGCAGGACATAACATTTCAATTTATTTTATTTTTTCCGTTTGGCTCGCCTACACTACTATCCGTTTGTTGCTTGAAGTCATAACAGGGCTGTTGTGGAAGTCAATCCGATTGTTCCTTCAAGTGATTTCTCGACGAGCTTTACTCAAATCAAAAGCCGCTTTTGTTTTGTTTATCTTTCTCCTATTTGGTAGTTATGAACCCTTACAACATCTTATCTACTGGAGCATCGTTGGTTTTATCTACATCCTTTATTATTTGTTTGGATATCAATCTTATGCCGCCTCATATTCACCCCTAATTCGAAAGAAATTTCTGTTATTTATTTTGTATATTTGCGCCCTCGAAATTATCCCCTTGTGGATTGCCTTCGATCTAGCTAATCAGTGGACAATAAATAACGTGTTATGAAAGTAAAAACTATACTTGTTTCACAACCAGAACCAATCATTGAGAACTCTCCGTACAACCAGCTTATTGAAAAACGGAAAGTGGCTATTGACTTCAGACCATTTATCCATGTTGAAGGCGTTGCAGCAAGAGAAGTTCGAAAACAAAAAATAGACCTTTCTACGTTTACTGCGATCATTTTGACGAGCCGAAACGCTGTTGATCACTTTTTTAGACTCGCAGAAGAAATGCGCTACCCCATTCCAAATACACTCAAATACTTTTGTCAGTCCGAAGCCGTTGCATATTATCTTCAAAAATATGTGGTTTATCGCAAGCGAAAGGTTTATGTTGGTACGCGTACTTTCACTGATCTCGTTGAAATCATGAACAAATACAAAGAAGAAAAATATTTGCTTCCTTGTACAGACGTGCTCAAACCTGCCGTCCCTACTGCGCTTGACAAGTTGGGTGTGAATTGGACAAAAGGTGTGTTCTACAATACCGTGATTAGTGACCTCTCTGATTTACGCAATGTCTATTACGATATTTTAGTGTTTTTTAGCCCCTCTGGAATTGAGTCGTTGTTTCACAACTTCCCTGACTTTAAACAAAACGATACGCGTATTGCAGTATTTGGAAACAGCACCGTTAAAGCCGCTGAAAAAGCGGAGCTACGCGTTGATATACTTGCACCTACCCCAACCAACCCGTCGATGACCAAAGCTCTTGACGATTATATCGCAAAGGCAAATAAGCGGTAGGTTTTCTTTTTTTACTTGGTTGTTCATGGCGATCTTAGGATGCTGATTTTTTATTTCGTTTATAGTAAATAAACTACTGAAAATAAGCAGATTACAATAGACTTGTATTCGTTTTTTTGTATATCTTAGACATCCCAAATCCTTAAGCTGTGAAAAGACAAGTCCTATTTCTACTCTTTTTTGTAAGCATTTCTTCACTTGCCCAACATATCCAATGGCAGCAATCGCTTGGTGGGGAAAGAGAAGAACATCTCTACGATGCCATCAGCACCTATGACTACGGGATTTTTTTGGCAGGCAGTTCAGTTTCTGAAGCCAGTGGAAATAAAAAAGATGGCAGTATCGCCGACTTAGATTATTGGTTATGGAAAATGACTGAAGATGGCAAACTGGAGTGGCAAAAAAACTATGGTGGGGCAGGAAACGACTATCTATATTCTGTTTCCTACACGCTAGATGGTGGCTATATCCTTGGTGGGTCTTCCGACTCTCAAGAGGGGCATGACAAAGACAGTACCGGTTCTGGCGGATTAGACTTTTGGATTCTCAAACTCAATCCTCGTGGCGAAATCGAGTGGCAAAAAACCTATGGGGGCACAGAAGACGAACGACTCACAGCCATTGGCCAAAGCCAAGATGGTGGTTATTGGGTGGCGGGCACTTCAAGCTCAACGGGTTTGGGGAATGAAGACGTTTGGGTGTTGCGTCTCGATAGCAACGGAGACCTCCTCTGGGACAAAGCACTTGGCGGATTGCGTAAGGACGAATGTCGCGCCATGACCATAGGCGATAGTGGTGTATATATTGCGACCTTTAGCAATTCGCAAAAGCTTTATGGGCAGGCCTATGTGGCTCACCTCAATGATGTTGGCGATTTGGTATG
>JABHGH010000134.1 GCA_018672145.1 Flavobacteriaceae bacterium | reverse complement strand
GTAAAACTCGACATTATTTTTCAATGATCAAATGATATTCATAAATAATAATAGAGTTCCTTTAAAGAAGGTCTTATGTTTTACCAAGTCTTCACCACTAACGACAGTTAGAATGTAGCATAAAACCATACGATGAAGTCTTCTATAAAATGTTTAGGTTTCTTGGTTCCGTTTCCAATCCATGCCAAGATTTTGTTTTAGTGACCATTCATTTCGCACCAAAATAGTTTTACATACTCATTTATTGGTTGATCGGAATTTACAGCCTCATGATATGTCATATTTTTAACCATCATAAGGCATATAGGTGTGAAGCCCTTAGCCTAAACTGAAGAATACCTTTGAAGGTGTTCTTTCATTGCCATTTATGAGGATTTTTCAACGGATAGTATCGATAAATTGCTTAACGCTTTTGCTACCGTTTTTTTTAAGGTGTTTGATAAAAGCCGAGCCAATGATGGCTCCCTTGCTGTTGGATGTAGCTGCTTGGTAGGTTTTGGCATTGCTAATTCCAAAACCAACAAGGAGTTTTGATTTGAGCCCCATGGCGCTAATGCGTTTAAAGTAGACATCTTGGGTGTCGCCAAAGCTACCTTGCGCGCCAGTGGTCGCTGCACTACTCACCATATAAATAAAGCCTTCAGATACCTTATCGATATATCGAATGCGTTGGTCAGGAGTTTGTGGCGTAATCAAAAACATATTCATCAACCCATATTTTTGAAAGGTTTTTTGGTAGTACTCATGATAAACGTCAACAGGGAGATCAGGAATGATCAATCCATCAATACCAACTTCTTGACATCGCTGACAAAAACGTTCTACTCCATACTGCATCATGGGATTGAAATAGCCCATCACAATCAAAGGAAGGTGTACGTTTTCACGAACCCCTTGGAGTTGAGAGAAAAGCTTGTCTGTTGTCATTCCATTTCGCAGTGCTTGTGTGGAGCTTTCTTGAATGGTTGGTCCATCAGCCAGTGGATCAGAAAAGGGAAGTCCTAATTCAATCATATCGACACCCGCTTCCTGGAGTTGCTCAAGAACAGAAACAGTGTCCTCGAGGTTAGGAAACCCAGCGGTAAAGTAAATGGACAAGAGTTTTTTGTCTTGTGCGAGAGATGTGGTGATTCTATTCATTAGAGTTTGAAATAATCAATATAAGTTTCAAGGTCTTTATCGCCACGCCCGGAGCAATTGAAGAGTACAATATCTTCGGCGCCAAAGATTCTTTGGTCGAGAATGGCAAAGGCGTGTGCGGTTTCAATAGCGGGAATAATGCCTTCTGTTTGTGAAAGTGTCAATCCCCAATCCATGGCCTCTTGGTCAGGGATGGAAACAAACTCGGCTCGTTGAGAACGAAACAAATGTGCATGCATGGGACCTACTCCGGGGTAATCGAGTCCTGCTGAAATCGAATAAGGTTCTGTAATTTGCCCGTCTTCAGTTTGCATCAATAAGGTTTTGCTTCCGTGGATAATACCTTCTTTGCCTAGAGCAGATGTCGCTGCGCTCTGGCCGGTGTCAATGCCCTTTCCTGCAGCCTCGACAGCAATGATATTCACCCGTGGGTCATCCAAATAATGATAGTACAAACCAGCAGCATTACTGCCACCGCCTACACAAGCGACAACATGGTCGGGGTAGTCACGACCTTCGATTTCTTGGAGTTGTGTTTTGCATTCTTCGCTAATGATGGCTTGAAAACGAGCAACCATGTCAGGATAAGGATGAGGCCCAACAACCGATCCAATAATATAATGCGTGTCAATAGGGTTATTAATCCAGTCACGAATGGCCTCGTTGGTGGCGTCTTTAAGGGTTTTGCTTCCTGATTGTGCGGGTCGCACTTCTGCGCCAAGCATTTTCATACGTGCTACGTTTGGCGCTTGACGTTTGATGTCTAACTCGCCCATATAGACCACACATTCAATACCCATTAAGGCACAAACGGTAGCCGTGGCAACGCCATGTTGACCTGCACCTGTTTCTGCGATGATGCGGCTTTTGCCCAAACGCTTGGCTAGTAAAATTTGCCCAATGGTGTTGTTAATTTTATGTGCTCCCGTATGGCATAGGTCTTCTCGCTTTAGATAGACTTTGGTGTTGTATTTTTCGGACAATCGTTTGGCAAAATACAATGGAGTTGGTCGCCCAACATAGTCGCGCAGTAACTTGTCAAACTCGGCTTGAAACTCGTCTGTTGCTGTAATCGCAAGGTATTTTTGACGTAGCTCTTCCACATTTGGATAGAGCATTTCGGGAATGTATGCACCGCCAAAATCTCCGTAATATCCTTTTCCATTAACGTGATAACTCATAGCTGTAAATGATTTTTAAATTCTTGTAATGCATCAATATTTTTCAATCCTGGCTCACTTTCAAATTGGCTATTAATGTCCAGTCCGTATAAAGGCCAATCGCGTTTGCGAATTTCGGCAATTGCCGCCACATGGTCTAATCCAATACCACCACTTAGGAAGAAAGGTGTGTCAAGTGTGTAGTTTTCCAAAAGCTGCCAGTCAAAGCTTTTTCCGTTTCCGCCAGGCAACGGCCCCTGAGTGTCAAACAGAAAATAGGCACAGACGTTTTGATAAGGCTCTAGTGTTTTGAAGTCAAATCCGGGTCCAATTCGAAACGCTTTTATGACTTCGCAATGGGCTTGTAATTCGTTGCACTGCTCTGGGGGTTCGTGACCATGAAGTTGAACGGCTTGAAGAGAAAATTTCCTGACTTTGGCACGGATATTTTCTGAGGTTTCATCGACAAAAACTCCCACTTTTTGAATTCCATCAGGGATTCCATTCGGTACCTCAGCGCAATAGCGTTT
>JABHGH010000132.1 GCA_018672145.1 Flavobacteriaceae bacterium | reverse complement strand
CGATAAAATTTCGAATTATTGTTTTTGTACCCAACTGCATAGATTATTGAGGTATCAGAGTAGTTAGGATGGAGTCTAAAGTCGACGATATTTCCATCTTGCTTGATTTCCCAAGTGTTGCCACCGTCTTCTGACTTTTGTAAACCATCGGATGAGGCAACCCATACATGGTTGTGATTTGTAGGGTCAATAAAAATTTCATTGGTAACCTTATAGTTATACCATGAATAGGAGAGGCCTGTGGTGTTCCATGTTTGTCCACCATCTATACTTTTCATAACACCAACACTGTAGGCATCTCCCGCATCATCATCTCCTGTGGCGATATAGATGATGTTGCTGTTAGTGGGGTCAATAGCAATACCAGAGACGCCAATTTGTGGCAGATTATCGGATAGTGGTGTCCAATTTGCACCATCATCAGTTGATTTCCATATGCCACCAGCAGGGGAACCAACATAAAGTGTTTGGGGATTATTTGGATCTTGAATAAACGTATTTACACGACCTTGCCCACTGGTAGAAACCGAGGAATTCGTTACCACAGATGGGCCTAAATTAGTCCAATTTACAATATCATCACCTGGAATGCTAAATGAATTTTGTTTCGATTCTGATTCTTGCTTTCTTTCCCACGCTTCCCACAAAACTGCTGGAGGAGCGATCGTGCCATCTTCCTGTAGATAGTCTTGCCAGTGGTTTGCCCAGCGTTTGAAAGGTTTGTATCCACTTCCTTTTTTGGTGTAATCTTTTCCTTCCCAGTACACGTCAAATGCATTTTCAATATCCGACAACTTTGGTGCTTGTTCCAGCGCTGACTGTCGAACAAGTCCTTGCGAACTCATTATTGGATTCACAAAATTTTTGGTGTACGGATTGGTAGGGCTAATTACTTGTCCAAAAGATAGGATTGGAAGTATGGTAACTAATAAAATAAAATAAATCGTAAATCCTTTTTTCACAATGAATTACAATAAATCTGGACGTAATTTTTTAGTCCGTTCAACAGCTTGTTGCTCTCTCCATTCCTCTACTTTTGGTGTATTTCCAGAAGTGAGAATATCGGGAACTTTATGTCCATTGTAGTCAGCAGGTCGGGTATAAATTGGTGGGGCAAGAAGGTTGTCTTGAAACGAATCGGTCAATGCAGAGGTCTCATTTCCCAGAACACCTGGGATGAGTCGAATAATTGCGTCACTAAATACAGCGGCTGCGAGTTCACCACCCGATAGAACATAGTCTCCAACTGAAATTTCGTGGGTTACAAATAAATCTCGAACACGCTGATCAACCCCTTTGTAGTGACCACATAAAATAATGATATTGTTCAACAGCGAAAAACGATTTGCTATACTTTGATTGAGTTGCTGACCGTCTGGCGTCATATACAAAATAGCATCATACTTGCGATCTGCTTTAAGGGATTCTATACATTTGGCAATGGGTTCAATCATTAAAACCATGCCAGCGCCACCACCATAGGGATAGTCATCTACCTGCTTGTAATTGTTGGTCGAGTAGTCCCGAATGTTGTGAACATGAACTTCTACACGCTTGGCGTCTTGTGCTCGTTTTAGAATAGATGCTTCAAAAGGACTAGCTAAAAGCTCTGGAACTACACTAAGTATATCAATGCGCATAAATACAAATATGAGGCTTTTTAATCAAAACGAAAACCTTCAGTATTTCTCCGCAAAAGCTCTTATTGGCTAATCAAAAAAGAAACGAAAACGTTCCTGATCTTTATTCATGAATTCAATTTCATAAATTTCATTTTCCTTAATTTTCTGTAAGTCGTCAGTCGATTGAATTTCAGTGCCGTTTATGGATTGTATTAATATACCCTGACCGATCCCACGTCTTCGTAATCGTTCATTGCGGTTACTAGCGATTTTTACTCCTTTACTTACCCCAAAACGATTAGCTTCTTCTGTTGTCAAATCTTTAAGGCGCATATCAAAGTAATTGATAAATGGGTTTGGCTTGAGTGTGACGATTGTAGTCCGAGTTTTACCATCACGCAAGTAGGTGACTTTAACTTTATCACCAGGACGTTTACTGTTAAGGTATCCAGTCATGTCTGCAAAAGAACTTACCTTGGTATCGTCAACTCCAATGATGATGTCTTCATCTTGGAGCCCTGCTTCTTTAGCTCCCATGCCATCCTCTACAGAGGCAATGTAGAAGCCTTCTGTTGTATCCAAGTTGTATTCTTTTGAGATTTGATCGTTAATTCCATTTCCACTAACCCCTAAGAGAGCTTTCTTTACCATGCCATGTTCGATAATATCTTCATAGACTTTTCGTGCAATATTACTGGGTACAGCAAATGAATAACCAATAAAAGTACCCATTCCATTGCTCGTAATCGCAGTGTTAATCCCAATTAAATCACCGTCATTATTGACTAGAGCTCCGCCACTATTACCAGAGTTCACAGCTGCATCCGTTTGTAAAAAAGACTGACTTGTTGCATCATAGGGATTTAGGTCACGTGCTTTTGCGCTGATGATACCAGCAGTAACCGTTGAATTGAGATTAAAAGGGTTTCCAACAGCTAGTACCCATTCGCCAATTCGAGTTTGATCAGAGTCTGCAAAACGCACATAGGGAAATGATTGGTCCCCGATGATTTTCAGAACAGCAATATCAGAGCTAGGATCAGTCCCAATAAGTTCGGCAGTAAATATGCGGTTATCGTTTGTTGTAACTTCAATTTGACCAGCATTTTCAATAACGTGATTATTCGTAATCAAGTAACCGTCAGGGGATACGATGACTCCTGAACCCATTCCAACACGAGGGTATGACTTTGTAGAACCAGAAAACAAATCCCATAAATTGTAGTGTTGGTACTTGTTTTTACTTGTATTGGTGATGTGCACTACAGCGTCGATGGTTTTCTCTACTGCAATTGTAAAATCTGTATTTTCAGCAGCATTCCTTACCACGATAGGATTGGTATTGGAAGTGTTTATTAAAGGTGTTGCTGGCTGGGTGATAATAATTTCTTTTGTAAAAGCAAAAAAATGGTAGACAATAACCACAAGAATTGCGGCTGTTGTTGAAACTAAAAAATGACGAAGTAATGAGGACATAATAATGTGTTTTATTGATCAAAAGTAACAGATATCATTTCGTTATGCCATTTTTTAACTTCATTTTAACAACCTTTCAATCAAATAAAAATTGCAATATATTTGTAGTGTGATCATACCTTTTTATAAATACCAAGGCACAGGAAACGATTTTGTTATTATAGACAATAGAACAAAAGTTTTTCCTTCATCGAATCAAGCTTTGATTCAGTCAATATGCGACCGCCGTTTTGGCGTTGGCTCTGATGGTTTAATCTTACTTGAAAATCATGAAGAAGCCGATTTTATGATGAATTATTACAATGCAGATGGACAACAAGGTTCGTTTTGTGGAAATGGCGGGCGCTGTGTAGTTGCCCTTGCTCATCATCTTGAAATCATTAACAACAAAACTTTATTCGCTGCTTTTGACGGATTGCATCACGGCTCAATCATAGATAACATTGTTTCACTTTCGATGTCTGACGTCAAAAATGTGAAGTTGCATCCAAAGCATGTTTTTTTAGACACAGGTTCTCCTCACCATATCGAATTTGTTGATGATACAGATGCAGTAGATGTTCAAGAACGCGGCAGAGTCATTGCTCATCACGTTGATTATGGGGATGAAGGGACAAATGTAAACTTTGTCTCAATAGGTCAGGGTAGTAGCATTAGTGTGCGCACTTTTGAGCGAGGTGTCGAAAATGAAACGCTTTCCTGCGGAACAGGAGTGACTGCTGCGGCAATTGCAGCTTTCGCAACAAGGAAAGTTTCCAATAGTAAAATTGACGTCACAACTCTTGGTGGGGAGCTGACGGTTTCTTTTGTTTTAGAAAAAAAACTTTATAGAGATGTGGTGTTAACCGGACCTACTCAACTCGTCTTTTCAGGTACATTGAATATCTAAATTATGTCGGCACTACTCAAACAAATTTTTGCTTTTTTGATTTCCTCTTTTGTAATTTTTCTATTACTCTTTGTTTTTACATTCTATTTTCCTAACACTAAAATCAACAACAAAGTCCAGTCTATTTACGTGCCGACTGACACAACATATAGTGAACTTCTAGCGCTTATTTCTCCTTATGTTCGCAGTGAATTTAGTTTTAGAATTGCAGCCAAAGCCAAGCAGTTTCGTACTGCTAGACCAGGTCATTTTTTACTTGAAGTGGGTATGGGTAATCAACTGCTAATAAACACATTGAGATCGAAAAACACTCCTGTAAATGTAATTTTCAATAACCAGCAAACCGTTGAGCATCTAGCTGGTCGCATTGCCGAACAACTTGAAGTTGATAGCTTGTCTCTAATACAAGAGTTTTATAGCAAATCATTTTTGGAATTGGTTGAACTTAATCAACAAGAACTATTGAGTTTTTTCATTCCAAATTCATATGAAATGTATTGGAATGTCTCGGCAAAAGAATTTTGTGATCGTATGCTGGACGAACATATCCGTTTTTGGAATACAAACCGTGAGCTAAAAAGGAAGTTAAAAAAGTTGTCTAGGGCAGAAGTTGTAAACCTTGCTGCTATTGTGAATGAGGAATCCAAAAATCCTGATGAACGTCCACTTGTTGCAGGTGTATATTTAAACCGTTTACGTAAAGGCATGAAGCTTCAGGCCGATCCTACTGTAGTATATGCAATGAAAAGGAAAGCGAACAATTTTGATTTGAATGTTCGCCGGGTGCTCTATAAAGACTTGAAAATTAATTCTCCTTACAACACTTATAAATACCGTGGATTACCTCCTGGACCTATTACCATGCCCGATGTCAATGCGATTGATGCCATACTTGATGCAGAAAAACATAATTATCTTTATTTTGTTGCTGACCCTAGTAATCCTGGGGATCACTTATTTGCGAGTACTTATGCTAAACATCTTAAGAATAGAGATGTTTATGTGCGTTGGCTTAACAAAAAAGGCATTATGCACTAGGTTGTAGAAACGAAAAAACACAAGGCCTTTTATGTAAGTCAATGTGATTTACGTTCCATTCACTCACTCTTTTGGTCTGAATCTGTTCCGATGCTAGGGTCAGATCACAGGCAACATTCAACAGTGTCTCAGCAGACAAGCTGTTTAAAAGTAGCGTAAAGCACCGCTCATTTCTATAAGGCGTTTCGATAAAGATTTGAGTTTGATTTTGCGTAAATGATAAACGTTCGTACTTCTTAATTGCCTGTTTACAATCCTTTTTGTCAATAGGTAAATAGCCGTTAAAAGCAAATTGCTGGCCATTGAGTCCTGAACCCATGAGAGCAAGCAATATAGAGGATGGGCCAACGAGTGGACGAATAACAATTTGTTGACCATGTGCCAAACGAACCAAATCAGCACCAGGGTCGGCAACGCCTGGGCAACCAGCATCTGATATTAATGCCATGTCATTTCCAGCCATACAAGGCGTAAGCATCTCTAAAATTTCGGTTGGTGAAGTGTGCTTGTTGAGCATTTGAACAAACAATTCACTTTGTTGTTTTTCAGGACATACGCTTTTGATATACGATCGACCAACTTTTTCATTTTCAAATACAAAATGATCAATCGAAGATATGATGTCCCTGATTGTTGTTGGCATTACTGACAAAGGTGGTGTGTTGCCAAGTGTATTAGGTATCACATAAAGTGTTCCTGTCGCTGTCGAATTCATATGTTTTAATTCCATTTGTTTTTTATGCGTAGGCAAGCATTTTTTACCAAATCAAAAACATCCTTAAACCCATCGACTCCTCCGTAATAAGGGTCTGGTACAGCTAGCTTTCCCAGGCCAGCGGCTTCGCAAAGAAGCTCCACTTTATTGATATCATTTTGTGTCTGAGCAAGGGAAATAACATCTCTATAATTTTGCTGATCCATTACGTAAATGTGGTCAAAGTCGGCAAAATGGGAGGCTGTAAACAGTCTCGCAGACTGATTTGTAATATCTATATTGTGCTGTTTTGCGATCGAAACAGATCTTGGGTCAGGAGGACTGCCAATGTGATAAGAGCTTGTTCCAGCGGAATCAACAATATCTTCCGGCAAAAGGTCTGACATAACCCCATGCGCAAGCGGGGAACGGCAAATGTTTCCCAAGCACACCATAAGGATTCGCCGGGGCATTGGATTTAGTTAGAAAATTTCTTGGTAAGGTCTTCCACGTATTTGCGGAACTGCTTATCTGTAAAGGCTAGATTATCTACTGTTTTACAGGCATGAAGAACAGTTGCGTGATCTCGATGACCAATTTGCTGCCCAATATTAGCAAGAGATGCTTTGGTGAGTTTCTTTGCAAAGAACATGGCCAATTGACGGGCCTGAACAATATGACGCTTTCGAGTTTTTGATTGGAGTGTAGTGACATCCATTTGGAAATAATCGGACACGACTTTTTGAATGTAATCAATCGAAATTTCACGTTTAGTGTTTCGAACAAATTTTTCAACCACTCGTTTTGCAAGGTCAAGCGTAACGTCAAGCTTGTTAAAAGATGATTGAGCGATTAATGAAATAATTGCACCTTCTAATTCTCTAACGTTTGTTTTGACGGACTTGGCAACAAAAGAAATAATTTCTTCTGGCAACTCTACTCCGTCACGATATAACTTGTTTTTGAGAATTGAAACACGTGTTTCGTAATCTGGTTTTTGTAGCTCGGCAGAAAGTCCCCACTTAAAACGAGAGAGAAGGCGTTGTTCAATGTCTTGCATATCAACGGGTGCCTTATCAGAAGTCAAAATCACTTGCTTTCCATTTTGGTGGAGGTGATTGAAGATGTGAAAAAACACATCTTGAGTTCCAGACTTCCCTGACAAGAATTGAACGTCGTCAATAATCAATACGTCGATAAGTTGATAGAAGTGAATAAAATCATTTCTATTGTTTTTCTTTATGGCGTCGATGTATTGTTGGGTAAACTTCTCTGCAGAAATGTAAAGAACCGTTTTTTCTGGATAGCTTTCTTTTACCTGGATACCAATCGCATGAGCGAGGTGTGTTTTCCCAAGACCAACGCCGCCAAAAATCAATAGCGGATTAAAAGATGTGCCGCCAGGTCTATTAGCGACAGCCAACCCTGCAGAGCGAGCAAGTCGATTAGAATCACCCTCTAAAAAATTGTCAAAACTATAATTCGCATTGAGCTGAGATTCAATTTTAAGATTTCGAATCCCAGGAATTATAAATGGATTTTTAAGCTCTGAAAAATGGTTCTGGCTTGGTGCTTCTACATTTTGAGTGTTAACACCAGTACGGTTGTTACTAGGTATCTTTTGTGTAAAAGGCAACTTGCTACCGTAGGTGTTTTCCATTTTGATAATGTAGACCAAACGAGCATCGTCTCCGAGTTCTTTGTGAAGTGCTGTTTTTAAGATTTTAACGTAGTGTTCCTCAATCCATTCGTAAAAGAATTTACTAGGCACTTCAATGTTTAGCGCACCATCTTTGAGCTTGACAGGAATAATTGGCTTAAACCAAGTTTTAAATGCCTGCTGTTCGATGTTATCTTGAACAAAATCTAAGCATTTTTCCCAAACATATTCAGCGCTTTGCGGCATTCTATTTTTTGTCTTAATGGTTGTTAGTCAGTCTTAAAAGTAGGACTTCTTGATAACGATTTTTTAATTAAAAATCTTAGACAAATATGCGTGTAAAAAAAATGAAAAAAAAATGTTTTTGGTATTGAATTTTCAGAAACTTTTATGCATATTAAAAGTTCTTATTTTCTAAAATTAACGTAAGTAATTTCCTATAATGTATAAAAAAAAATTCATTTATCATTTTCGTGTGCGCTATGTTGAATCCGATCAAATGGGTTTTGTACATCATTCCAATTATGCCACTTACTTCGAGTTTGGCAGAATAGAATGGTTACGTTCTGTTGGACTAAGCTACGCTACACTTGAGAAGCAGGGCATTTTGCTTCCTGTCCTTTCCCTTTCCACAGAATTTAAGCGTCCTTTTCATTTTGATGATGAAGTTCGATTGGAAATTTGTGTTGATGGTGACCCAACGGTTTTTATTGATTTTTCCTACGAGTTGTATAATGTTGAAAATGTATTGTGTACTACTGCAAAAACGCGCCTTGGCTTTGTAGATGGGAAGACACGAAAATTAATGCGTTGTCCTGAAATATTTATGGAAGCACTTAATCGTTAATCCAAATATCGATCAAATCTTCCCCTAACTTATAAGAACCTTTCTTTTTTGTAAATGATGAAATATTAGGAGATTTAACTCCAGTAATCAATGTTTTTTTTCCTGTGATAATTCGAGCTTCATCCCAAAGATTTGCGTCAATAAAATGTTGTATAGTAATACGCCCTCCTTCAATAAGTAAGGATTGAATGTTTTTATGATATAAAACATCACAAATTTGTTTCACAGCATTTTTTGTAAAGTCAACAGCTATATATTCTATTTGATTAACACTAGGTTGTCTAGTATCCGTAAAAACGATGGTCTTTTGATTATTATCAAAAATTTTGGCACAACGATTTACTTTGCCCTTTGGATCGATAAGAACACGAACAGGTGATGGTCCTTTATGAAGTCTTGTGGTTAAAGATGGGTTGTCTGTCAAGGCTGTATTT
>JABHGH010000053.1 GCA_018672145.1 Flavobacteriaceae bacterium | reverse complement strand
TTTTCAATAGCGTTCCCGCTATCTTTTTTTAGGGTTAGGCGTTTATCTCTGTTAGCAATTTCCCATGCGGTATGAAAAACCAAACGTGTTCGTTTTTCTAGAAGTGGATAATTGATTTTATCAACCGTATCTGTTGGTGCGTGATAATCTTCGTGTGTACCATTGAAGTAGAAAATAACAGGTATGTTGTTTTTCGCAAAATTGTAATGATCTGATCGGAAGTAATATCTGTTTTCACGCCACATGCCAAATTCCCATACCAGAGTTGTAGGGTCATTGTATCGATAGTCGATTTGTAATCCTACATAGTCTTCGTTTGCTTTTTCTGAGATTTCGTGCAAGTCATTTGAGAGAATGTCAGAACCAATCAAATAGATGTAGTTTGGTTGATCGATGTGCAACGAATCAACTCGTCCAATCATGTCTATATTGAGATTCGCAACCGTATTGGTGAGAGGGTATATAGGATTGTCGGTGTAGTATTCAGAGCCCAAAAGTCCTTTTTCTTCAGCTGAAACATGTAAAAAAAGAACTGATCTTCTTGGACCATTTCCTTCTTCTTTTGCTTTCTTAAAAGCTTCTGCAATTTCCATCATTGCTACTGTTCCCGACCCATCGTCATCTGCGCCGTTGTTGATTTGTCCATCTCGTTCAACACCCACATGGTCGAGGTGAGACGTGATGACCAAAACCTCGTCAGCTTTGTCAGAACCTTGAACGTATGCGAGCACATTGTGGCTATTGATAGATTTTTCATAACGATCAACAACTGTCATATCTTGAAAATATGCACCATCAGTACTTCCTCCAGGAATCTTTAAAGATTTGTAGTAATCTCTTAGAAAATTAATCGCAATAATCTCACCTTCTGTCCCTGCTTCTCTCCCCATAAAATCGTCTGATGCATAAGTATACAGGTGTGTTTTTAATTCCTCTTGCGTTATGGTTTCAGCATAATCAACAACAGTCTTTTGTGCCTCTGAATGGCAAGAAATAAGAGCAAACAGAGAAATAACATAAAGTAGATTTTTCATAATCATATAATTTAGAATGTTATAAAAGTACCAAAAAAGACTATAACTCTTTTGCGATAGCGTCCCAAAGTTGAATTCTACTAAGCAAGGAATCTTTCGCGGCGTTTATCGCATCTTCTTTTTTAGTAGGGTCGCCAGTGCAGAGTTCTTCGATCATTTGCAATGCCATTGGTCCATGTTCGTCGCCATCAACTTCGATATGTCGTTCGAGATAATAGACTAAGGTTTGTGCGCCAGGGTGTCCTTTTTCGCTAAGTTCTCGCACCAATGAAATAAACATATCGGGGATTAAATCTTCGCGTCCGTATGTGAAAACACCTGCAACGACATGAATGGGTGCATTTTCAACGCAATCCATAGTGCCTTTGACAAACTTTTTAGCTGCATGATGCGCATTGGATTTCTGAAGTGAGTTTTTCCAAGACTCGCCATTTTTCATGTGAAATATAAAGGTGTCTATTGCACGCGTGTCTGCACCAATATCTTTCATTGCATTTAAATAGAGTTCAAAATGACTCATCGGCTGATTGTTTTGATCGACATCACTTTCTTCCCCAAGTACAATTTCATTAATCAATTTTCGAGTGACTGGATTGCCAACAGGTGTCCAAGGAGTAGCTGCACATGTCAAATCAAGTTGTAATCGCTTGAGCAAGGACATAAAATCCCAAACGGCAAATACATGAATTTCCATAAAACGCTTTATGGAATCAATTGAATTCATTGAAGAATATAGTGGATGATCTACAAGGGTAGAACGCAGCTCGTCTAATTGAGTTTTTGTTTCAATCATTGGAAATAATTTTTCTTTTTCGTTAGCAAAATTAGCTAAAATCCTGACCATTACCTAAGAGAATTTGTTCTGCAATTCTGTACATTTGATGCATGACAATGCCTAAAATAATCGAATGTCCCCGTGATGCTATGCAAGGGATTAGTTCTTTTATTCCTACCGAAAAGAAAGCGAAGTATTTACAGCTGTTATTGGATGTTGGGTTTCATACTTTGGATTTTGGGAGCTTTGTTTCCCCTCGAGCGGTTCCTCAAATGAAGGATACGGCACAAGTTCTTGCCAAATTAGATTTAACAAAAACGAACACCAAGTTGTTGGCGATTGTTGCTAACGAGCGTGGGGCAAAGGCAGCACTAACTTATGAAGAGATCGATTTTTTAGGTTTTCCATTTTCGATTTCGGAAAACTTCCAGATGCGGAATACCCATAAAACCATTGAGGAGTCTTGGAAGGTTATTAGTCAAATCAAAGCACTCACTGATAAACATAACAAAAAACTGGTAGTTTATTTGTCAATGGGCTTTGGTAACCCGTATGGAGACCCCTGGAGTGTTGATATTGTTGCCAGATGGATCGAAATATTATCGACCATAGATATCGAAATCATTTCACTTTCTGATACAATCGGTCAAGCCGTACCAAGTGATATAGAGTTTTTGTTTTCGACATTGATTCCACATTTTCCTCAAATTGAATTTGGCGCTCATTTTCATACATATCCAAAAAAGGGTCTTGAGAAAATCGAAGCAGCCTATGATGCCGGTTGTCTCCGTTTCGATGGTGCAATTCTTGGCTATGGGGGTTGTCCAATGGCAAGTGATGCGCTCATTGGCAATATGCCAACTGAAAAGCTCATCACTTTCTTCGCAAATCAACATATAGATACCGGTCTTGAACTCACCACTTTTGAGTCTTGCATGAACCATAGCATGGATTTATTTCGCCTTTATCAGTAGTTGATCAATATTATTTAAAATAATTCTAAATAAACTTTGGTTATTAAATTCCTCCCTGTATATTTGCCTTATATTTAATTAATCTAAATAAACAATGAAAAATTTATCATATACTTTTATCTTACTTAGTGCCTTCGCCTTAGCTCAGGAATCGATGAACAGTGCGTCGACTCAAATGAACAACCTTTCATCTTTAGACCGTGGTCTTTCAATTGGTGGTTATGGTGAAATTACATACAATAATGTTGAAGGAACATCAACCCCGGCAGAATTGGATGTTCAACGTATGGTCATGCTATTTGCCTATAAATTTGACGACCGCACACAATTTGTAACTGAACTTGAATTTGAACACGTTAAAGAGGTATATGTTGAGCAAGCATTCCTTAATTACTCTGTAAGCGACGGCTTAAACCTTCGTGGTGGGCTTATGTTAGTTCCAATGGGTATTGTTAATGAGTACCATGAACCAACAACATTTAATGGTGTAGAACGTCCAAGTCTTGACAGTAAAGTCGTTCCTACAACTTGGCGTGAAATTGGTGTCGGAGTTTCAGGACGATTAAACAAAGCATCTCTTCGTTACCAAGCTTATCTTATGAACGGTTCGATTTCATATGGCGATTCCCACAAATTAAGAGGTTCAGATGGGTTGCGTAAGGGGCGTCAAAAGGGG
>JABHGH010000069.1 GCA_018672145.1 Flavobacteriaceae bacterium | reverse complement strand
TCAAAACGTCCTGTTGTTTTAAAAGCTCCATCAGCCGTAACTCGCTTGTGGTGAGGAGCCACAACAATAACATCTTGGTCGTTGAGAAACATCGAAGGATAGGTTCCCTTTACGAAATAGTCATATAAATCCACAGACCCTGCTTTTTTTCCTCCGCGTAGAATTATGACGTCTCGATAACTTCCGTTTTCTGTGGGTCCCCCTGCGGCATACAGTGCGTTTAACACAGATGAAAAACCAGATATTGTATAGGTCCCGGGTGCGTTAACGTTCCCTGTGATGTTTACGACAATGCTTCGTGCTTTTTGAAGATTTACATCCAAATAAACCCGAGAAACTTCCTCCGCATTATCTGATAGTCCCGTATAAATGGACGCAAACTCTTTTTGGATTTTTCGTTTCGCAGCTGCGAGCGTAAGACCCGATAAATACATTGGTTTTAGCCTGTCTATGCGCACAACTCCTTGGCGTGAAAGAGTCGCTTCATAACGGTTTTCAGACGCTCCCCAAACGTCAATTGTTATTTCGTCGTTAGGCCCAAGTCGATACCCCGCAGGAGTGGAAACATAAAGTTGTGGTGTTTGGGTGATCGAGGTGTTATTAAAAAAAGAGCTCCCAAAAATGTCTGACTCTTCTTCTGTCGTGTCAGGGAAGAATGTTAAATCTCCATTTTCTCCAAAGTTTGTTTCAATCTTTTCTGTAGCTTCTTCAGCAACAGAGTCATTCCTGTTTTTTTCGGTTTCTGACCAAACAGATTTTAGTAAGGTCAGGTCATCCAGGGTAGCGCCTTGTGTTTTTGCTAAACCTTGAAGCTGGGTCAAGCTATATCCTCGTTGTCTGGCCTCTTTGACATAAGACTGCTGTTGTTGAGGAGTTAGGCTCTGAATCGACGTCAAAGATGGAGTCGTATTTTGCGCGTAAGTCGTCACAACTGTAAACAGAGCCAAAAGAGTCAATATGTTTTTCGACAGAGTGCGGGACTGGGTTTTAAAAAGTGGTTTTTGCATTTATTTTGTGCTTATTTTTTCTAAAATTTTGTCTGTTATTGCGTATGTTGGTACCACTCCTACTTGTCCCAAAGAGCCAGAAGCCAATGTGCTTCCTGTTTCCAGCGGATTGTCAGAAGCATAATATGCATACCGCACTTTTGTTGTTGGTTGAATAGTTTTTCGAATGTGCATGGCCGACTGAATCGCTTTTTGATAGTGTACCCCCTCCATTTCTATGCCGATAACTTTCCATGAAGATCTGCAAAAGTAAGTTAAAATGTCTTTATTTTGAAGTGATGTGCCTAACACTGTAATCATCGTTCCCTCTAAAGTGGGAATTGCTGTTTCTACAAAGTCCTCAGCAGCCAAGTCGTTATGAATAGGGTAATTGTCTGCAGTACCCTCAAAGATGTGCGCTGTTGGTATCATAATATCCCCTTTCTTTCCTTCCATTATTCCTGCTTTACCCATAATCGATATCGATTTTAATTGCTGACCCACCTTTGTTTTAAGAAGTTCGTCCATCAATTCATAGGCTTGTTCTCCAAAAGCATAATCAAAAACCAATAATACAGTGCCTTTTGAAAACGTATGTCTACTGTTCTTTATTTTGTTTGTGTCAATAATTTGTGCATTCACATTACTCCCTGAGGCATCTGGAACAGAGATAAAGCCGTTTTTTTCGGCATAGCTTCGCACCTTTTTCTGTTTTTTTTCATCGACAACAAACTGAGCAAACCAATTTAGGTCACCTGCCTTTTTGCCAAGTGATTTTTCAGCATAAATGCTGTTTAAAAAACTATGTGTGTTCGCAGAAACAAGATGAATTGGTCGGTCTGTGAGGTTGTGTTTTTCTAGGGCTGCATATAATTGATTGGCCCAACGTTCTCCATGCACATGATGTCCAATTTGTTCCCCTAACAATGCGCTAAATGTAATTGCTCTTTTTTCGCTTTGCTTCCGTTCATTCACGGCAACTCTACCCATATGATATATTATACGAATAAAACGTGTCGGGTCTCCTGGAAGTTGAAAGCTCTCATAGGAATGAACGGCTTCTTTATAGGTGCACTCTAAAATTTGTGCCAAATACGCTAAGGTTGATTCTAAATCTTGCTTTGTTATTTTTGTTGTTGACGTCGCCGTTTTTTCAATTTTTTTCCACTCTCTTGTTGTTTGGCTTGATGAATCAATAAAAATGCGATCACATATTTTATCCGCTTCAATAAATAAAAACGTGAGGTGTGTGAGAATGTCATAAATCTCTGATCTTCCTCGTGTGATCTCAATCACCATATGGTCTTTGTCGATTCGATAACAGTTTCGTCTCCGTTTTGATGGTATAATCGGCGTAAATCCCGAGGAAGAGAGCCCTTCTTCTGAGGTTAGGCTCACTGAAACACACTCTGTGATTCCCTCTGGCAAACGGTCGATAATATATTTTAAACCATTAAGCTCTGATTTTGTTTCAACAATAGATCCATAAATTTCAGGTTTTAACGTCAGTAGCGCTTTTCGTAAAGACTCCCCAGATATGCCCATCGGTTTGTAAAAGCCCCGATTGAGTAAGTGTCGCATACTAATATACATCCTAGCAATTGCATTTGATGATTCCTGTGCTCGTTTTCGTATGGAGCTTGTAACGTTTGTGTGTTGACTCATTAGAGTTCTTTTTTTAGTTCATCTGCGATCTTACGGTCATTTGTCAGTCGCGGCACTTTATTTTGTCCCCCTAATTTACCTATTCTTTTCATGTAGTTTGAAAAAGCACCTTGTTTGAGTTGGCAAACAACCAAAGGTTGGAGAACTTTACCTTGGATCAAGTCGTCGTAATAAGTGTTTTGTGAACACATTTTTTTATCGAGATCTGCGCTAAATGAGACCATGTCTTTTGGAGGGGTTGTAAACTCAATGCTCCATTCATGATAAGGAAGTCCTTTTTTAGGATTTACTTGAGGCGCAACCGTAAACTCACTAATTTCAACGTCTGTTCCTTCCGTCGCTTGTAGCAGCGCCTGTTCAACCTCTTTCCCGATCACATGCTCACCAAAAGCAGATATAAAATGCTTAATACGACCCGACACTACCACGCGGAAAGGAAAGAGTGAAGTAAACATGACCGTGTCTCCGATATTGTAAGCCCATAAGCCTGCATTTGTAGAAATAATCATGACATAATTTACCCCTGTTTTCACTTCCTCTAAACCCAAACGTGGGGGAGAGACTTCAAAAAATTGGTCCGCTGGGACAAACTCGTAAAAAATGCCTGAATCAAGTTGCAATAGCATCCCATCGCTGTCTGGAGCGTCTTGAAAGGCAAAGAAACCTTCAGATGCTGGATATAGTTCCACACTTGGAATTCGTCGTCCGACAAGACTTTCTAGCTTTGTCCGATAAGGTTCATAGTTTACGCCACCATAAACAAATAAGCCTAAATTGGGGAAAAGATCTCCAATCTTTTTCCCTGTTTTAGCAGTTAGTTTTTCGTAGTACATGCTCACCCAAGGCGGAATGCCACTAATAAGGCGCATGTCTTTGTCGTGGGTTTCTTCTACGATTGCATCTACTTTAGTTTCCCAATCTTCAATACAGTTTGTTTCCCACGAGGGTAAGCGGTTTTTTTGAAGGTATTTGGGAACATAGTGAGCAACAATCCCCGAAAGACGGCCTATTGCAACACCATTCCTTTCTCCAAGCACAGGGCTTCCTTGTAAAAAAATCAGTTTGCCATCAACAAAAGACGCGTCCCCCGTGGCTTCGATGTGACAAAACAATGCGTTTTTGGCTGCTTCAATGTGTGTTGGTATTGACTCTTTGGTAAGCGGAATAAATTTTGTTCCCGATGTAGTCCCTGAAGTTTTTGCAAAATAACGTGGTTTTCCAGGCCATAGAATATCCTTCTCACCCTCGACCACTCTGTCTACATAAGACCGAAGTCCTTCGTAATCAGAAATCGGAATTTGAGCAATAAAATCTTTATGATTTTGAATTTTTGAAAAATGATGATCTTTCCCAAACTCGGTGTTTTTTGCTTCATCAAGGAGCTCTTTTAAAACGCGTTTTTGTGTTTCAATTGGGTTTGCAGACCAACGGTCTATCTTCTTTCTAACTCGTTTTGCGAGTTGCTTTGCAATAACTTTTTTTAGTGACATTTTATTCAAAATCGATTAAGTCCGATGGATCAATTGGATATCCATCACTCCAAAGTTCAAAATGTAAATGCGGACCCGTTGATAAGGAGCCTGTGTTACCCGCAAAAGCAATCACTTCGCCTGCAAAAACCAAATCGCCCTGTCCAACGGCTAAAGATTCGTTGTGCTTATACACAGAAATTAAGTTTTGTTGATGCTTAATCAGTATCACATAGCCCGTTTCTGTAGTCCAATCTGCAAAAATCACTGTTCCTTCTGATGCCGATTTCACGGGTGTTTTTTCAGGAACACTAATGTCTACTGCATAATGGTTTACTGATGGATCATATCGTTGTGTTAATGTTCCTGTTACTGGTGGGAAAAGAGTAAAATCAGATTCTGTCCCTGCGGTTTCAAACAAGTTAAATCGATCTTCTTGTGCGACTTCCGCACGCAACAACGAGTCTTGCTTGTTGATGCTAAAGTCAAATTGTTCTGTCAGGTCCCCCAAATCGCCTTGAAGCTCCCTCAACGGAATGTCTTCTGGCTTTACATTGCCGCTCAAAGCGTCTGTAATAGATGAAATGTAGCGCTGGTTTAACAGGAGTTGTTGTTTCAAGGAGTCTAACGAGTAGGTGTTCTCAATGGCCTGTCTGCGCAAAGCGGTTGAGTCATATCCTGGTATATATTCCTTTAAGGAGGTAAGGGCAATAATTGCGTAGGTCGCCGATATTAAAAAGATAGACAGCAGACTTACAATCATAAACACATTAAAGCGGCTCAGTTTGTAGGAAAGCATTTCCTCAAACGTGTTTTCATTAAGAACAACAAAACGGTATTTTGCCATCAATTTGGCGCGTAAAGACCGTTTATTCTTCTTGTTTGTTTTTGACATCGGCACAAATATAACCAACTCTGTTTTGGTGGGTCTGTGTGTTCGAAAAAACTTTAGTACATTTGTTTAAAATCTAGTCATATGCCCGCATTTTTTCTTCCTTTAGCAATTGGTCCTTGGCAAATTGTTCTTCTTGTTTTGTTGGTCCTTCTCCTTTTTGGAGGTCGCAAAATCCCAGAACTTATGCGTGGGCTTGGAAGTGGAATCAAAGAATTTAAGGACGCTTCTAAAGAGGATGACCCCGAAGAGAAAAAATAATCTAATTCTTTTCCGCCAACGATCTTAGTATCGTTTCAACTTCAAACACATAGTCTCTTTTTGCCGCTGATGGTGCAAAAACAAATCCCTCTAGAATTAGGTTTCTGTTGTTTGCTTTATCGTTTATTATGTATTGTAAAAAAGGGCCTGCCATGAAATCGCCCTGCACTTCCCAAGTCCCACGAACTTCCAATGCTGGTTTGCCACCAAAAAATGTCGAATATAAATACGGTTCGTATGCCTTCTCTGTCATCAAATAGCTGTTTGGCAGTCGGCCTGGGATAAATGCCTTTCCGATGGAGTCGTGTTGTGCAATTACTTTTTTTAGGTTTTTTTGGCGAACAATTAACTCATCATATGATAACGCATACACCAAAATGTTGATGTGGCCTTTTTGAATTTCTCGTTGAAACCAGCTTGTGTTTTCATCCTCTTTAAAAATTTTATATGCCGAGGGCATTGTGATTGAAATTCCAAATTTTTTGGACAACCCATGTTTGTCAAAAGTGGATTTTTTGATTCTTCGTAGACGCTCTTCTCTCTCTTGAGCACGTAATGTTTTTATCACTTGTGCTGATTGAGACACTATTGACTCCACCAAAGCCGTTTTTGTTGGTGCAGAAAACACAGCCACTGTTTGTGGTTGTGCATAGGAGTTTTTGTCAATCCGTACGTTGACCTCATCATTGAGCCCTACCCATAAAACACTTCGGCTAGCGCGCGCAAAACCGGTGAAAATTTCGGGCGGTATTTGCTTGAGGTCAAAAAGAGGTTCTTGTTGGGGTAGTCCCTCTGAGGGGTAAGCATACATATCACGAACGGTTTGGCCAATTGTTCCGGCCCATAGATCGTTTGATGTCACAACAGTCAGGGTGTTAATGTTTCCGTTTGAGGGAAGAATAAGCGGTTCACGCTGTTTTTTCTGACAAGAAATTAATGTAAAAAAAAGAAATGCAAAAAAAAGTTGGCGTATCATGGCATAAAGTTACCAAAAACTAAGCCATGATTGCAGCAATCCCTGGAAGGGTTTTTCCTTCCAAGCTTTCGAGCATTGCTCCACCACCTGTTGATACATAGCTCACCTGATTCTCCATTTCAAACTGTTTCACCGCGGCAACAGAATCGCCGCCTCCTACAAGTGAAAAAGCACCTTGTGCTGTGCTCTTCGCAATGGCCTGTCCAAGTGAAATTGTTCCGTTTGAAAAACGTGAAAACTCAAAAACACCTAGTGGCCCATTCCATAAAATTGTTTTTGATTGGGACACAACTTTCGCAAAATGCGCTACGCTCTCTGGCCCTGCATCCATCCCTTCCCAACCATCAGGTATTTGATCGATAGGAAAAATTTGTTGATTTCCGTCATTAGAAAATGCATCTCCTGCAACAACATCCTGAGGTAAATGAATTTCTACCCCTTTTTCTTTGGCGGTTGCAAGTATAGAAAGTGCCAATTCTTGCTTGTCATCTTCACAAATCGAGTTTCCGATTTGTCCGCCTCTTGCTTTAGCAAACGTAAACGACATCCCGCCGCCGATAATTAGGTGATCTACTTTGTCTAAAATGTTTTCAATAATTGTGATTTTGGAGGAAACCTTTGCGCCTCCTAAAACAGCCAATACTGGCTTTTCGCCAGACTTCATCACACGATCTATGGCATCGATTTCTTTTGATAATAAATATCCAAAATGTTTGTTGTTTGGAAAAAACTGTGCCACTATTGTTGTTGATGCGTGAGCGCGGTGTGCCGTTCCAAAAGCATCGTTAACATAGCAGTCTGCAAGTTTCGAAAGTGACTCTGCAAACTTTTTGTCTCCTTTTGTTTCTTCTTCAAAAAACCGCAAATTTTCAATCAACATTACTTCTCCTGGCTTCAGGTTTTGGGCTTGTGCTTCTACTTCTGGCCCTATTGTTTGCTTTGAAAACTGCACATCTACCTGAAGAACTTTTTCGATCATTGGAACAATATGACGAAGGGATAGGTTTTCATCAACCCCTTTTGGTCGCCCCAAATGCGTCATAAGAACACAACTTCCGCCATCTGCCAAAATTTTATCAATCGTTGGTTTTGCGGCTTTTATTCTTGTGTCGTCTGTTACTTTTTGTTCTGCATTTAGAGGAACATTAAAGTCAACTCTTATCAGCACTTTTAAACCAGAAAAGGAAATGTTATCGAGCGTTTGCATGTGTAAAATTTTGGGTGCAAATGTACGTTTTTATTGCTCTATCGCTTTTGTCTTTTCGCCTTAATTTTTTCATTATGTGTTGTGTATATTTGTTTATGGACTTTGATCAAATCTACGGGCATGAATCACAAATAAAAGCACTTCGTGAAAGTATTTCTTTAGGGCGTATTCCACACGCCCAAATGTTCGTTGGTCCAGAGGGGGTTGGCTTGTTGCCGCTTGCTATTGCTTTTATGAGAGCCGTTTTTTGTAGTGAAAACAATACAGAAGTGAATGCTTGTAATGTCAAGTTTGACCGCATGGCCCATCCTGATGTGCATTTTGTGTTTCCTGTTGCAACCAACGACAAAGTAAAATCAAAGCCAACATCTGGTCAGTTTCTCGAAGAATGGCGTTTGTTTTTAGAAACCAATCCGTTTGGATCTCTATTTGACTGGCACAAACACTTGGGTATAGACAAGAAGCAAGGACAAATCGGAGTTACAGAGTCCGAAGAAATCACAAAAAAATTATCTCTTACTTCATATGAGGGGGGGTGGAAGGGGGTTGTTGTTTGGCGCGCAGATAAGCTTAACACAAGTGCTGCAAACAAGCTTTTGAAAATTGTGGAAGAACCGCCCAAAAAAACATTACTCCTTTTTGTAACAAATCATGAGGATCGTGTTTTGGAAACCCTTCGCTCTAGATGCCAAATCACAGAGTTTTCCTTACTGCCCGAAAAAATAATACGCAACGCCCTTGTACGTGTGGGCGCTTCGGATACTGATGCCAAACAACTGGCTGTGGAAAGTAACGGTAGTGTAGCAAAAGCCATTGATTTATTTAAAAAGGAAGAATCTCCATTTGAAGATTGGTTTGTACGTTGGGTGCGAATGGCTTTTAAAGCGAGGGGGAATAAATCCGCTGTTGTTGAACTCTTGGAGTGGAGTCAACATGTCGCGAAGAGTGGGCGCGAAAACCAAAAGCAGTTTTTGGTGTTTAGCATCGAATTGTTCCGACAAGCATTGTTAATCGGGTACGGATTAGATGACCTTTCAAGGTATAAGCCAAAGGGTGATTTTGATTTAAAAAGGTTTTCCTCCTATGTACACAACGGCAATATTCATCTGATTGTCAAAGAGTTAGAGGATGCATACACTCATGTTGAACGGAACGGTAATCCAAAAATGATCTTTACAGATCTATCATTAAAACTTACAAGACATATCCACAAAAGCCCGGTTTTGTCTAATTGAAAGGCGAATTCATCAGGCCACCCCTCTTGCGTTTTCTTTGCTTTTATGACGCCTATGGCCTTTTGAGGGTTTTGAGCGCCTAAAACGTCTTTATTTTTGTTTTTTTAGTATATAAATGACCGATGAGTGATTTTTTGTCTGCTTTGCGGCGTGATTTGAACGCCAACCTGCATAAAAAGCGAGAAGCCATGGCCATTTTGACTTTTTGTTTTTTTCTGAAAGCAAAGAAACATAATAAGCGTCTAACTTTAGGGGGTGTTTTGCTTCTACAACAAAGCCACAATCGTTGGCCAAATCCGAAAATCCGTCTGGTGAAAAATGCCACAAATGCCGAGGAACATCGTAACCTGCCCACATGTCGCCATACTTTTGTGCGTCCCATGAACAAAAGTTTGGCAACGCAACAACAACAGTCCCTAATGATGTTAATGCCTCATGAGCCTGTTCTAGAAATAAGCTAGGGTCGTGTAAATGCTCTAACACATGCCAGGCTGTTATCACATCATATTGGCTAGAAACGTTCCACTCATCGACATAATCAATCGTTGCTGAGTGTGCCGCTTGGTTTGGTTCAAACCCGAAAACCTCCCATCCTTTTTTGTTTGCCTCGAAAGCAAAAGACCCTGTTCCAGCTCCAAAATCTAAAAGGACACCCTTGCCTCTCACACAATGCTTAATAAGGTTTAACTTATATGCGTTGTTGAATTTTCGAAGCAAAGAGTACAACAGGAAAAAGAGCGAAAACCCTTTCTTTTTGTGCGACACATATTCAGGGTGATCATAGTATTTACTCGTGTCTGCAGGGGCAGGAGTTGTAACATATGCCGCATAGTTGTCGTGTGGGAGTAAAGCGAACTCTTCCCCTGTGACTAAATGATCAATACACACAATTTTCTTCACGGTTTTTGCATTTGTTCCACGTGGAACCTATCGTCCCATGTGAACCAACAGCACGCTTATGTCGCTGGGCGAAACACCGCTGATTCTAGAGGCTTGTGACAATGTTGTTGGTTGGATTTCGGTTAGTTTTTGGCGAGCTTCCGTCGAAATTGACTTGAGGTCGTGATAGTTAAAGTCGCTTGGTATTTTTATTGACTCCAGGCGGTCTAATTTTTGAGCTTGCGCCTCCTCTTTTTCAATGTAGCCCGCATATTTGATTTGAATTTCTGCTTGCTCTAAAGTAGTGGGAGAATAGTCGTTTTCACTAAGATGAGAAATCAGTGGGTCAATAGGGACAAGATCTTCGATTTGTAGTTGTGGCCGAGACAAAACCTTGGCTAGTTTCATTGGTTGATGTAACTCTGGCGTTCCTTTTTGTGTCAGTGTGGGGTTGATTTGTTCTGGGCGAACAGTCGTTTTTTTGAAAAAAGAAACCAGTTGTTCTGCTTCTGATTGGCTCTGTTCCATTATACGTAGACGTTCGTCAGTAGCAAGGCCTAAGTTATGAGATAGGGGCGTTAAACGCGTGTCCGCATTGTCCTGTCTCAAAAGCGTTCTATACTCAGCACGAGATGTAAACATTCGATATGGTTCGTCTGTGCCTTTGGTAATCAAATCGTCAATTAAAACTCCTATGTATGCCTGGTCTCTGCGTAAGGAAAAGGGGTCTTTGTTTTGATGATACAGGTGTGCATTAATCCCTGCCATTAGGCCTTGTGCCGCTGCTTCTTCATAGCCCGTTGTGCCGTTAATTTGGCCTGCAAAAAACAAACCCGCTATGGGTTTGGTTTCTAGACTATGTTTTAGTTGAGTAGGTGGGAAGTAATCATATTCTATAGCGTATCCTGGTCTAAAAAATTTGACTTGTTCGAAACCGGGAACTGCACACAATGCGCGATACTGTATGTCTTCTGGTAGTGAGGTTGAAAAGCCATTTACATAAACCTCTACGGTATTCCATCCTTCGGGTTCTACAAATATTTGGTGGCGATCCTTGTCGGCAAAGCGGTTAATTTTATCTTCGACAGAGGGGCAGTAGCGTGGTCCAATACTTTTGATTCTACCATTAAACATTGGGGATCGGTCAAAACCTTCTTTTAAATACTCGTGCACGGTTGGGTTTGTGTACGTCATGTGACACGAGCGTTGGTTCAAGAGTCGTTTCGTTGATGGTAAAAATGAAAAAGTGCTTGGATCAGAATCGCCTGGTTGCTCTGTCATTTTTGCGTAGTCTAATGAACGGCCGTCTACTCTAGGGGGGGTTCCTGTCTTCATTCTGCCTGAATCAAAACCGCGCTCAACCAAACGTTCTGTGATTCCAAAAGATGCGCTCTCACCGGCACGCCCTCCGCCGAACTGTTTT
>JABHGH010000073.1 GCA_018672145.1 Flavobacteriaceae bacterium | reverse complement strand
TTGTTTATCAATAAGATAGATGAAAGCAAGTCTTTTCAATTTTTAAAAGATATTAAAGGAAATGATACAAAAGAAGCTTCTCTTGATATGGACGAAAAGGATTTTGGAATTGGCGCACAAATTCTCCATCAAATGAACATTAAAAAAGTGTCTGTTCTGTCAAACAGCGAACAAATAAAACGTGTTGGTTTGGCGGGGTATGGACTGGAAATTATCGACTACGTTTCTTACTAAAAAAACCAGAGTTTTATAGACATCAAAAGAACCATTACAATCATAATGGTTTTGATGATGCCCTCCCCTTTTGCGATTGAAATTCGAGAGGCCGACCACGCACCAATGGAAGTTCCGACAGCTAAACATATCCCATAAAACCAATTGACATTACCGCTTAATGCAAATGTGATCAGCGCACCCATCGTATAGATAAAAGCGACACCGACTTTTGTCGCATTCACACGAACCAAATTCATTCTGTTAAAGAGATTTAAAAACAACATAATGATAAATCCTATTCCAGCGTTTATAAACCCACCATATATCCCAATAAAAAAGAAAGCTGCCATCGAGATAACAAGTGGCATTCCCGTGATCCGTTCTTGAGCCTCATTGGCAGAAAATTTTGGCTTAAACACCATAATGAGAACCACGACAATCATAATAATAGCAAGAATCCTATTAAAGAGCTCCCCTTCAATGTCAATTGCAATTCGAGCACCTAAAATAGCTCCTACTAACGCCGTTATACCTAGATAGATGCTGAATGGATAAGTGATAACTTTTTTTGACACAAAGCCAACATTTGCTGAGAAGGTAGCAACAACAATCGCAATCCGATTGGTGCCATTAGCAACAGCAGGAGGCAGTCCTAAAAAGATGAGTAAAGGAAGTGTCAAGAGCGATCCACCTCCAGCCATTGTATTGACAAAGCCAGCAAAAATACCAGCTGCAATAAGTAACGCGACTTCATAGAACACTTGCATAGTCGGTGAGTAAAAACAAAATTAGTTAATAATATGGAAGGGGTATCTTTTGTATGACAAAAAAGGACTGTATATTTGCAATCCATTGGAGAAATGGCAGAGTGGTCGAATGCGGCAGTCTTGAAAACTGTTGAGGGTCACACCTCCGGGGGTTCGAATCCCTCTTTCTCCGCAAAGGTTGTTAACCCTCTGTTTTTCAGGGGGTTATTTAACAACCTTACACAAATTTTACACAATTTGAAACCCCAGCTTACTTAACATAACTTTTTAACTTATCTGCTAACAATCTTATTTTATCATTATGAAAAAGACGCTTTACATTTTTAGCATCCTTGTTTTTACGCAAATAACTTCTTGTCGTACTCTTAAATTGAATGGAACGACCATAGGTGAAATATCAAATTTCAGTACAGCCAAATTGGATTGGGATAAGGTTAATGATTGGCAACACGCTAATATTGAAAATGGAGAGTTTCCTGGCATTAGTGTGACCAAAGCGTATAATGATCTTTTAAAAGATAAAGATGGTAAATCAGTGATCGTAGCGGTGATTGACACTGGAATTGATATCGATCATGAAGATTTAAAAAATGTAGTTTGGGTGAATGAAGATGAGATACCAAACAACATGGTTGATGACGATGGCAATGGCTATGTGGATGATATTCATGGGTGGAATTTCTTAGGAGATTCAACAGGTGATCAGTATGAACTTATTCGGATGTTAAAAAAAGATACTGATTTTGAGACGAAACCTCTTGCAATTCAAAAATACGCAGAGATGATTAAAGAGGACGGCATAGAACATGCTGTGGATGTAATCGAAAAAAATATAACCCGTGATCTAATGCACTACAATGACAGCATTACGCAAGCAAAAAAGCTGACTTGGAATCCTAGAGCAACAGGTGATGACCCTGATGATTTTTCAAATAAGTTTTATGGTGATGGTAATATATTACCAAAGACAGATGATGAATATCACGGAACTCATGTGGCAGGAATCATTGCTGCGCAGAGACACAATGGTGTCGGAATGGACGGGATTGCAGCAAATGTGAAAATCATGACTCTTCGTGCGGTGCCTAACAAAGGGGATGAATACGATAAAGATATCGTCTATTCCATTCGCTATGCTGCTGACAATGGTGCTCATATTATTAATATGAGCTTTGGAAAGAACTTTTCTCCTCACAGTGATAAAGTTAGAGAAGCAATCACCTATGCCGAATCAAAAGGGGTCTTTATAGTTAATGCAGCTGGAAATGACGGTGCAAACATTGATCAAAAACAAACCTACCCTAACGATAGTTTTTATAATGCCCCTGAAGTTTCAGGTAATCTCATCACGATTGGTGCGATTGGCCCAGTGATCAATCCGAAAATGGTTGCTCCTTTTTCGAATTTCGGAATATATAACCTAGATGTTTTTGCACCTGGTGCTGTGATTTATTCAACCATCACAAATGACAATTATCAGTCACTAAGCGGTACTTCTATGGCTGCTCCTACCGTTTCTGGGGTCGCTGCATTACTGTACTCTTATTATCCAAAACTATCACCTAGTGCCGTTAAAAAGGTATTGATGCAATCCGCAGTTCCTATCAATTTTGAAGTAGTCATCGGAAATGAAAGTTTCAAAACGACATTGGATCAGGTTTCACAGACTGGCGGAGTAGTAAATGCCTACAACGCTTTACTTTATGTGAGCAATCATTATAAGTCGTTGCGAAAGCTTTAAAAAGTTGGTGTAACAACTTTATAGCTCTAGCCTAGAATTACCTTGCTTACGTATCATGTGTTTAAAGTCTGTAAACTGGTATTGCTAAGAATGGCTAGGGTTTTATCTCGTATCAACTCAAACATATCCTTTATCTCGCATTTGTCTTCATTGCACTCATCACATGATTTGTAGTAGTTTAGAGAAACACATGGTAGCATCGCAATTGGCCCATCCATAATCCTCATAATTTCTACGATATAAACCTCTTTTGGGTCTCTTAAAAGAATAAAGCCTCCTTGTTTGCCACGCTTACTGTGAAGAATACGATTGTTTCGAAGGTCTCTTAAAATACCTTCCAGAAACTTTCTAGGAATTTTTTGATTTAAAGCAATTTCAGAAGTCATTATTGGCTTCCCCCTCTCCTTTTCGCTCTGCTTGGCGATGTAGAGCAAGGCTTTTAACGCGTATTTACATTTTTTTGAGATCACTTTCAAATATAACAAATTTTATTACACTATATATCCTACCAAATTAGTAGGATATTAAAATATATGTTTTTATTTTTGTGCCATAGTACAAAAAAATGATACTAGATCGAATATTTATTAAGCCAGAAAGGACAACACTTGCTGTTGGTAAAGAGAAATTATCCAGAAGTTTTGTAAAGTCCATTAGCTGGCGTATCGTTGGAACAGTAGACACTATTCTCATCTCCTACTTGATCACGGGTGAAATTAGGTTTGCATTGTCGATTGGTGCAATAGAACTCATTACCAAAATGGGGTTATATATTATTCATGAACGTATTTGGAATAAAACCTCATGGGGAAAATCAAAGTAATGAAAGCTATAGAACAGGTTGAACAACTAAATCACTTTATTGAAAATCAAGATTCACTTCCACACTTGTTTTCAATTTGGAAAGATGCAAAACTGGGAAAAACATGTTTCTCATCTTCTTTAGGGCAGGAAGATCAAGTGCTAACAGATTACATCTTCAGAAATAGCCTTGCTGTAGATGTTTTCACGCTTGACACGGGTCGTCTTTTTCAAGAAACCTATGATACGTTATCCTCTACTGTTCAGAAGTATAAGCGTGAAATCAAATGCTATTTCCCCAACCAACATGATGTCGAGGAACTCACCGTGCAACAAGGTGTTAATGGTTTTTATGACTCCGTTAAGAAAAGAAAAACGTGTTGTTCTGTTCGAAAAATTTTACCGCTAAAGAGAGCACTTGCAAATCAATCTGTTTGGATAACTGGATTGCGCCGTGAGCAGTCCCAGAACAGGTCTGACTGTAGCATTTTTGAGTACGATGCTCAGTTTGAAATCATCAAGTTTAATCCATTGTTGAACTGGACACATAAAGAGATTATAAATTATTTGGATGATCACAACGTTCCTCAAAACAAATTACATAACAAAGGTTATGTAAGTATTGGGTGTGCACCCTGCACAAGAGCAGTAAGCCCAGAGGAAGACCATCGTGCAGGTCGGTGGTGGTGGGAAACAAGTCAAAAAGAATGTGGTTTACATAAAAGCAATAATTAGATTATGGACGTATTAAATCATTTAGAAGAAGAATCAATTTACATCTTGCGAGAGGTTGCTGGACAATTTGACAATCCTTGTTTACTTTTTTCTGGAGGAAAAGACTCGATAACATTGGTTCGATTGGCCGAAAAAGCATTTGCACCCTCAAAAATACCTTTCCCTTTAGTACATGTCGATACGGGACACAACTTTCCCGAAACACTTCAATTTAGGGACGATTTGGTTGCTGAACTTGATGCAAAGCTTATTGTTGGACATGTACAAGATGATATTGATGCTGGTCTTTCTCAAGACGAAACAGGACGATATGCAAGTCGGAATGCATTGCAGACAACAACCTTGTTAAACTTGATCGAAAAACACAAGTTTGACGCATGTATTGGTGGAGCACGTAGAGATGAGGAAAAAGCCAGAGCAAAAGAACGTATTTTTTCAGTACGTGACGATTTTGGTCAGTGGAACGAAAAGTTACAACGTCCCGAACTATTTGACATGCTCAACGGAAAAATTCATAGCGGAGAGAATGTGCGCACATTTCCAATTAGTAATTGGACAGAATTAGACGTTTGGAACTACATTCAAAGAGAACAACTACAAATTCCTTCTCTCTATTACGCTCACAAAAGAGATGTATTTAACAGAGATGGTCTATGGATTCCTGTTTCTGATTATGTGAAAATGGGCGAAAACGATGAAGTTGTTTCAACAAATGTTCGTTTTAGAACCGTAGGCGATATGACTTGTACCGCCGCTGTATTATCAGAAGCATTTGAGCTTGAAAATATTATCAAAGAGATTGGAAGCTCTACATTTTCTGAACGAGGTGCTCGCATTGACGACAAGAGGTCAGAGGGCGCAATGGAAGAACGTAAAAAAGTAGGATATTTTTAGTATGGAAATTATAAAGATTGCAACAGCAGGAAGCGTAGATGATGGGAAAAGCACCTTGATAGGGCGTCTGCTCTATGAAACAGATTCTTTAAAAACGGATCAACTTGAACATATAAAATCGAAAAGTGAATCACGAGGTTTTGATTACCTAGATTTATCTCTGGCGACAGACGGTCTACTCACAGAAAGAGAACAAGGAATCACCATTGATGTGTCACATATCTTTTTTTCAACGCCAAAAAGGAGGTTTATCATTGCTGATTCTCCTGGTCACGTGGAGTATACGAGGAACATGGTAACGGGTGCATCAACTGCGCAAGCCTCTATTCTACTTTTGGACGCTAGAAAAGGCATGGTTGAGCAAACGAGGCGTCACTTGTACATCAATCAAATTCTTGGAATTCAGCATTTGGTGTTTGCCATTAATAAAATGGACTTGGTTGACTTCGATAGGCATCGTTTCATTGAAATTAAAAATGAAGTAAATGAATGGCTCAAATCAGCATCAATGAAAGTACAAAGTATCGATTTTGTACCCATTTCTGCTCTGCAAGGAGATAACGTGACAACACCTTCAAAGAAAATGCCATGGTATGACTCTTTGACTCTTCTTGAAAGATTAGAAAATATTCCTACAATAAGTTCGCTGCAAGACGATAGTCTCTTACAAGTGCAATATGTTTTGCGACCAAAAACTGCCAGACACCATGATTACAGAGGTTTTTCTGGAAAAGTCAACTCCGGATCGTTTCAGGTTGGAGATAAAATCGTTGTTTACCCAAGTGGGCGTTCGAGTCAAATTAAACGACTTGAAAAACATGGCATTGAGGTTCGACAAGCTAAAGAAGGGGAAAACACAACCATTCTCCTTGAGGATGAAGTGGACATATCACGAGGCAACTCGATCTGTAATGCAAATAACAAGCTATCAATTACAAAGCAAGTCAAAGCAGAAGTATGCTGGATGCAAGATGCAGCGCTTGTGGCAGGTGCAAAATATTGGTTGCAATTAGGTGTGCAAAGAGTTCAAATCAAAGTTCGTCGTGTTGTCAATCGTTTAGATTTGAATCAGCTTATCGCTGAACCGACTACTTCACTTGGCTTAAATGATATTGGTAACATTGAATTTGTGACTGCGCAAGAAATAGTGTGCAAACCATTTTTAGAAAACAAAGGATTAGGTGCATTTATACTTATAGATGCGCAAACAAACAACACTTCGGGTGTTGGATTTATACGATAAATTTTGGAAAGTTTTAGAACAGAAATAGAAAACCCAGTTGTCGCTAATGACATCATAGACTTAGAGCAAAAGATATTTGCTTTTAAAAACAATGCTGTTGACGAAGAAAAATTTCGAAGCTTGCGACTGGCACGAGGCGTATATGGTCAACGTCAGCAAGGCGTACAAATGGTACGTATCAAGATTCCTTACGGTAAATTTTCGGCGAAGCAACTCCAACGAATGGCGGATGTTTCCGATACATACTCAAACGGCAATCTCCACATTACTACTCGTCAAGACATACAAATCCACCACGTTGATTTAGAGAAAACACCACAACTCTGGGCGGAGCTGGAAAAAGATCAAATTACACTTCGGGAAGCCTGCGGAAATACAGTTCGAAATGTGACCGCTTCCCCATTTGCTGGAATTGACAAGGATGAACCTTTTGACGTTTCTCCGTATGCCAAAGCCTTTTTTGAATATTTTCTTAGAAATCCTATTTGCCAAGATATGGGACGAAAGATTAAGGTTGCATTTTCAAGCTCTGCAAATGATCAAGCCTTTACGTTTGTCCATGATATAGGGTTTATTCCCAAGATACAAGACAATCAGCATGGATTTAAAGTTGTTGTTGGCGGTGGTATTGGTTCTCAGCCTAGAGCTGCGGACTGCATATATGATTTTTTACCTGCAAACAAAATGATCCCTGTCAGTGAAGCGATTCTTCGCTTATTTGACAGACTAGGAGAGCGGAATCGAAGAAATAAAGCACGGTTAAAATTTCTTGTTAAAGACTTGGGGGTTTCAGCGTTCATGGAACAAGTCAATGCGTTTGAAAAAGAAATCGCGGTATCTTCCTACCCTATTGATTATATTGAGAGTGACATTATAAGTACCAATCACTACAAACCAAGCGCAGTAATTAATAATAATTTGTTTTTACGATGGAAAAAAGTCAATGTATTTCCGCAAAAACAAAAAGGATTGGTTGCTGTTGGCTTATGTATTAAAACAGGTGATATATCCACTACAACAGCTCGTTTGTTGGCAGATGTTGTTGAAAACTTCTGTGGCGAGGATGCTAGGTTTACGATAAATCAGGGGATTCTATTGCGGTCTGTTGATGAAGGTAACTTGGAAGCCCTTTTCGAAGCTTTGTCAAAAATCGGTTTGGATAGAATTGGGTTTGATCGTCTCAATGATATCGTTGCTTGTCCAGGAACAGACACCTGTAATTTAGGTATTGCAAGCAGCATGGGACTTGCAAAAGAATTGCAAAGCGTCATTGAAAATGAATTTGAACACATCATTGATAATCATCAAATTTCCATTAAAATTAGTGGGTGTATGAATGCTTGTGGTCAGCATACGTTAGCAGATATCGGTTTTCAAGGAATGACATTGAAGTCAAACGGCAATATAGCACCCGCAACACAAGTTCTTTTAGGTGGTGGTATCGTTGGTGATGGCAATGGTTTGTTTGCAGATAAGTTATTAAAAGTACCCTCCAAGCGAACGCCAGACGTATTGCGTTGGATTCTGATTGACTTTGAAAACAATCATAATGAGGAATCATTTCTCAAGTACTACAAACATAGGGGATCAGACTATTTCTATCAAAACCTCAAACATTTTAGTGAAACGAGTGATTTAAAAACAAGTGATTTTATCGATTGGGGCAATGATCTTCAATATGAAAAAGCCATTGGAATTGGAGAATGTGCAGGAGTAACCATAGACCTTGTTCAGACATTACTTTTTGATGCTGAAGAGTATCTAGAAAATGCAGAAAAGGCATTGAATAATGAGCAAATATCAAATAGCATATACTTTAACTACTCTTCGCAAATACGTGCAGCAAAAGCATTGTTAACGACAGTTCAGGCACGTATCAATTCACATGATTCGATCATACATGCTCTCGATGAGCACTTTCCCGATTTTGAAAAAGATCATGGGTTTACTTTTGTCAATGGCGTAAAGAAAATCGCTTTAGAACATCAAAATGTTTCTTATGCGAAAGAATATGCTTTACAAACTCGAACAATTTTTAATTGGATAAAAGGCAAAGCTGGTGCTAGATAAAGGATTACTTACATTGGTTGGCGCTGGCCCGGGAGATCCTGAACTCATAACCCTCAAAGGCTTAAAGGCAATTGATGCTGCAGACGTTATCTTATACGATGCATTGGCGAACAAGGAATTACTGAGTTCAAACAAGAAAGCTTTGACATATTATGTCGGTAAACGAAAAGGAAAACACTCCCATTCACAAACTGAAATCAACCATTTGATTGTGTCTAATGCACGGAAAGGGAAGCATGTGGTTCGACTTAAAGGTGGAGACGTTAGTGTGTTTGCTCGTGCCGCCGAGGAATTAGAATACGCTACTTTGTTTGGAATAGAAACGAAGGTTATTCCTGGTATTTCTTCCTATTCTGGTATTGCTGCCCAACATCAAATTCCTCTAACGAGACGATGTGAAAATGAAAGTATTTGGATCACAACAGGTTATACATGTGAAGGAGAAATCTCAAATGACATTCAGTATGCAGCGCAATCCTCGGCCACTGTCGTTATCTTCATGGGAATGAGCAAGCTAGCAAGCATCCAAAAAGAATTTTTGCAATACAAACCCTTTGACTACCCTGTTGCAGTTGTTCAAAATGGTACGTTGCCCAACGAAAAACAACTGGTCACTAACCTGGGTAAGCTTACAGAAGACGTTAAAAATAATAATTTAGAAAACCCTGCCATACTCATCGTGGGTCATGCTGTTACGAGTACTGTTTCCAAGCTATTGTCAACAATCAATGAATCTGAAATTACCGCATGACCACCAACCCTTTATATCCGATCTTTTTAAAAACGAAAGAACTGCAAATTGTTGTTGTGGGAGGTGGATATGTAGCGTTAGAGAAATTAACATTTTTATTTAAGTCTTCTCCATCTAGCAAAGTCACGTTGATTAGTCCGATGATACGTAAAGAAACAAGATCGTTTATAAAAGGAAAGCCTGTTGTATACATCGAGGATGAATATAAAATGTCGTATCTCACAGGAGCTCATATGGCAATTGCAACAACAGATAAGTCAGAAGTGAACAAGCAAGTCTTTCATGACTGTCGAAGCCAATCTATTTTGGTTAATGTTGCGGACAACCCACCGTTATGTGACTTTTATATGGGAAGCATTGTAACCAAAGGCAACCTTAAAATTGCCATTTCAACAAATGGAAAATCACCGACCTTTGCCAAACGGTTTCGCCAATGGCTTGAGAATTTTTTACCCGAGAAAACCGATGATATTCTTAATAAGTTATACATTTACCGCTCTCAGTTAAAAGGTGATTTTGAGCATAAAGTAAACGCGATGAACAAAGCAACCGAAAATCTGATTAAAAATTATGATTAAAACAGATATTATCATTGTTGGAGCTGGTCCAGTCGGGCTTTTTACTGTTTTTGAAGCAGGCTTGATGAAGCTACGCTGTCATTTGATTGATGCCATTCCACAGCCAGGAGGTCAACTGTCAGAAATCTACCCAAAAAAACCCATTTATGACATTCCGGGCTACCCTACTGTGCTAGCAGGCGAGTTGGTTGATAAGCTAATGGAACAAGCTGAACCATTCAAACCAGGATTTACCTTGGGGGAACGTGCCGAAGAAATAGAAGAGCTCGTAAATGGAAATTTTTTGGTAACCACTAGTCAAGGCACAAAACACGAGGCTCCAGTCGTAATGATCGCAGGAGGTTTGGGAAGCTTTGAGCCACGCAAACCGCAAATCGAAAACCTTTCCGACTTTGAGAACAGTGGTGTACACTACATGGTAAAAGATCCTGATCAATTTGAAGGCAAAGAACTTGTGATTTCTGGTGGCGGTGATTCTGCATTGGATTGGGCTGTTTATTTTGCTGAAAAAAACAGCTTCGTTCATTTGGTTCACCGTAGTGATCGTTTTCGCGCTCATAAAGATTCATTAGCAAAAGCATATGAATTGGAAAAACAAGGTAAAATGAAGATTCACACCTTTGCTGAAGTAAAGCATCTTAATGGGAATGGTCAGCTCGAAACAATTATCATTGAAACCAAAGAGGAATCAACGGCAATCGACACAGCATTATGGTTCCCACTGTTTGGGTTGTCTCCTAAGCTAGGGCCTATTGGAAAATGGGGACTCCAGATTGAAAAAAATGCAATTTCTGTTGATACTTTTGATTATCAAACCAATCGTTCTGGTATTTATGCAATCGGAGATGTGAACACTTATCCGGGTAAACTCAAGTTAATTTTATGTGGCTTTCATGAAGCAACTCTTGCTGTGCAGTCTGCATATAAACGCATTTATCCTGAGAAAAAAGTCACACTTAAATACACTACTGTTCAAGGAGTTCAGGGCTTTGAATAGAAACCATCATAAACGATAGCTTTGGGCGATATTAAAATTAAGATTACCGATCGAGACGGTGCCGTTCATCATTTGTCAGCTCCGACAGATATGAACATGAATCTCATGGAAGTATGTAAAAGCTATGAACTTCCTGTTGAGGGTGTTTGTGGTGGTATGGCCATGTGTGCTTCTTGTCAAGTATACATACACACCGATCAACATGTTGGAGAGAGAAACGATGATGAAGAGGCAATGCTTGATGACGCCTATCATGTGAAGTCGAATTCACGACTGGGCTGTCAAATGCCAATCACTCAAGATTTAGACGGGGCAGAAATTGAGCTTGCCCCAGAAGAACCTTAACTCTTTTTTAGATATTCTTGAATACGCAACTTTGAATTCTGTCGAATATCCTCCCAAAAAAGATTGATGTCGGCAAAATGATAGTCCTTCACCAAGGAAAATAAAATTCGTTTAGGAACTTTTGGTGTTCTGGACCATATCATTCCGTCAATCACCTCGATTTTCATGCTATTTGGATACACTTTTAAATCGCTATAAAGCACACCTTTGTGTTCGGCATAAATCGAACTTTTTTGATTGTCCCAAGTAATAGGGTTTGATACAATTCTCCCTTTATACCATGTTTCATAATCATTAGGAAGTTTGTTTCTTTTATATGTGTTCCAAGAAACGAAGCCACCTGTTTCTGATGGACTTGTCATTAGAGAAATTGATGTAAATGGATCTTTTTTAATTCCAATGCCAACTAAATAGGCAGCAATCAACTGATTCTGAAGTGGTTTGTCATCAAAAAAGTCTTTTAAAAGTCTTCCTGCGTGAAGAGTCCCCTGACTATGGGAGGCAATTAGAATCGGACGACCATCATTGTAGTTTTCTAAATAGTGCTGAAAAGAAGCTTTAACGTCTTGATAAGCAGATTCAAGAGCAGCATCGCCACCAATAGGTTTAAATTTATTTTGAAAGGAACGAATATGCGCATCTCTATAAAAAGGAGCAAATAAGCGGCCAACTCCATACCAAGCTGAAGATTGATATTTAATCGTGGTACTTAACACTTCTTCTCTGTAATCCGGATTGTTTATATCGCCATTCCAAGTTCCGTCCTTTTTACTGGTCAAAATGGTTGGGTGCACAAAAAATACATCAACAGCTAACGTGCTTTCATCCAATGAAATAAAATTTAGTTGCTCGGGAATGTTGTCAGGGTGAACTGCCCAATTAGATGTGTTGGCATAGTCAACTGTAGTATCAAGAGGAGCATATATAGAGCTTAGATAACGAGTTGAACATGAGTTTAGCAAGAGCATTGATATAAGTAAGACAGAGAGGATTACATTGTTTTTCATGCACAAATATCTATATTTTAAATATATTGCCTAAAACTATTTAAAATGAATTTTAGTCTATTATCGAAAAACATATTATTTGTGCTCATTGCTTTTTCTTTACTTTCTTGTAGTAATGAAAAATCTATCACTGTAGAGGCCGAATCAAAAAACAGCTCTAATGCTGTGGGAACTATCACTTTTACCGAATCAGATGGTGACGTTGTCATGCAAGCTGTTTTCAATGGTTTAACACCAGGAATTCATGCGATTCACTTGCATGAAAAAGCAGACTGTTCTTCAGAAGATGGTACTTCTACAGGGGGGCATTGGAACCCTACTTTCACCCCACACGGTGCATGGGGCAGTTCAGAGGGATATCACAAAGGCGATATTGGAAACTTTGTAGCTGATGATTCAGGAAAAGCAACCATTTCATTTTACACAGATCAATGGTGTATTACTTGTGACGATGAAACAAAAAATATCCTAGGAAAAGCAGTGATTGTGCACCAAGGGGCAGATGATTTTGTTTCACAGCCATCAGGTGCAGCTGGATCTAGAATCAGTTGTGCAGGGATAATTAATTAGTTAGCTCCACTCTCGTTTTTTATTTTCTGATTCATATGCATCTAGCTCCTCTTTTGGGATCACTTTGAGCATTGAGGGGTGTTGTTCGATAGCGTACTGAAGGCTCTCAACGATTTGGTCAATGCTATCCTCTTCGTAATTGATGTCTAAAGGTTTTTTAATCTCCATGGATTGCAGAATACCCCTCTTTTTGATAAATAGTCCTTTTTTGTCAAATGATCTTCTAAAACCATCAATAACAATGGGAACGACAATGGGTTTGTATGTTTTGATGATGTGAGCAGTTCCCTTTCGAATGGGCTTAAAAGGTGTGGTGGTTCCTTGCGGAAATGTGATAACCCAACCATCATCTAAAGCAACACCAATTTTAGTAATATCCCCCATCTTTACCTGACGATTGACATTTTCACCCTTTTCTCGCCACGTTCGCTCAATAGAAATCGAACCTGCATAGGCAAGAATTCTTGGTAGCAAACCTGCTTTCATTGTTTCCTTAGCTGCAACAAAATAGATGTTGAGTTTGGGCTTCCATAAATAAGAGAAATTTTTGATTGTATCTACCCTACCTGATAAACTCGCGTTGAAAACATGAAACATGGCAACAACATCTGCAAAATAGGTTTGATGATTCGAAACAAAAAGGACATTTTTTTCAGGTAAATTTTTCAGAATTTCAGAGCCTTCGATATGAAGTTTGTTAAACCCTTGGTATCTCCTATGGGAAAGTGTTCCAAAAACCCTAATAATCCAAGTTTTCAGGATATCATAATGACCAAATGGATTTTTTTTAAGCACGAATTTTTTTTTTCAAATGTAACAATGATCTAAGACATAATTCTGAGAAATATTGACTTTATTTCAGCTAATATCATAGCTGTGGCACCCCATACAATATTATCTGATAATACGTAGGTCGGCGTCAGATCCGAATGGATTTCCATGGTGTCATCATAGACAATTTCACCCGTTACTAATGCAGAAAGCGACACTTCTATCACTTCCTTTACCTCTTTATCATCAATGACGACGTCAAAAGGATCATCAGCGTATCCTAAAAAGCAATCGACCAAGAAATTACTCGGAGGAATATATAGTGGAGTCATTACTTTGATTTGTTGAACGTTATGTGTCGGAATACCGAGTTCTTCATTTAATTCTCTTTTTGCGGCATGCCATGCAGTACGATCATTAGAATCAATTCTCCCGCCTGGAAATCCAACTTGGTTTGAATGTACACCAGGATAAGTAGATCGACGAATAAGATAAAAGGAAGTGCCGCCCTCAGTATTGGAGAAAAACAAACAGATTACAGCTGCTCTTTTTGGGTTATCACTCGTAAAGTCCAACAGCTCTTTTCTTCCTTTTGGAGCCATCGTTAATTGTTCTGATAATCCTGGTAAACGCAATTCTTGTATTTTTGGAATCAATTCTAAAAAAGAATGAAATTGCATTGGAAAACTTTTTATGTTTGTTTAACTATCCTTTTAGCGGCTTGTCACTTAAACCCAGTGAAACCGAAAGCGGTCACTAAAAATATGACTATTCTCCAAGAAGTAAAGCCTCAAAAAAAGGAATTCGTTTTGAATGATTATAATGCCATTCCCTTTTTATTTGCGTATGCGCAAGAAAACAAACAAAAAATGGTTCGTGTAGAAACTGATTTTGGAAGTTTTGTCATTGCGCTTAGTGAAAACACACCCTATCACCGTGCTAATTTTATCTATCTAACAAAGAGAAACTATTTTGATGGCACTTTTTTTCATCGTGTAGTCAAAGACTTTATTATTCAAGGAGGAAATTCTGACCAAACAAGTACTTCCAAAAAGAGACGAAAAATAGGCAAATACCTTTTACCCCCAGACACACGAAATGGCTTGCGGCACCACAGAGGCGCTGTGTCCATGCCTAGTAGTGAAATTGAAAACCCACACCGTTTAGCATCTCCCTATGAGTTTTTTGTTGTTCAACAATCTCCTGGCGCATATCATTTGGACAAAAACTACACCGTCTTTGGGTATGTTGTAGAAGGGATGGATGTTGTGGATCAAATCAATAGCGTACCAACAGATAAGAGAGAATGGCCTATTGATAATATTAGAATGAAAGTCAGTGTTATTGACGAATTCTAATTTGAAATTGAGTTTTAGACACAATCGGTAAGGTTAGGGTTGTCAACTTCAGGAATCAATACAGATGTCACCCAAGTCATAAGAGCTTCGTAATCTTCTAGCGATAAAACATCTGACGCCTTTTGAAGTTCTTTTTTAAAAAGAGAGGGGTCAAAACTAACTTTCCGTAATAACGTCTTGGTATAATTTAACATTCTT